>CAMYXE010000082.1 GCA_947303165.1 uncultured Pseudomonadota bacterium
TATCCTGAAACCATTTTTCCACGGGTGGTGTGTCGGTTAACTTTAAAATGTTTATTTGTTCGAAACTCGCGGATGCCCAATCAGAAACCATTTCATAAATTCGCAGGTCTGGAATTTTTGATATATCAGAATAGTGCTGTATATGATGTGGCGCATGTTTATAGTGTGCTTCGCGTGCGTCATTACATAATTCAAAGTATGTTTCTAACAGGTGTAATTCTGGATGATATTTGTTATAAAATATATACGCATATCCAGTTCTTAGCGGTTCTAGGATTTTATCTTTATCATGGTCCGGGAAAGAATACCCCAACAGTGATGCGAAATAATTGACAGACCTAACATGGCATGCGATTCTGGTTTCATAGAATTTAAAAATATCATTTGTGTCGATTTTCATGCGGTTTATGTTACATGATAAATAAACGTTGGGCAAGAAGATACTTCTTTATAGGGTTATCTTTGATACCAATGTAAATGTTGTTCATTGTGTCCATCTATGCGCGTAAAACGCATTTTATCCCAAAACTCAAGGGATTCTAGGGTGCTTCTCCCAGACAATTCTTGACCAGAATAGAATTTTTGTAGCGCTTTTACTGCGCCGGTTCCAACGCGTCTGTATTTTTGATTTGGATCGTAACTGTGTCTGAATTTATAATTGACTTCAAAATAGTGTATGGTTGTGATTTGTTGAGCGTCTTCGCATAGTGCAAGCGCCAAAAGATTATCTGGCTCTTTAAAATCGTTTTTTATGGCGTCTGGGTTAACCAGCAGAAACAGTCGGAATAAAGGGTTAATGGCATATTGATAGTCAAACGGTTCGCAAAGTGCCTTGATTTTGCCCAGATTTTTATCTCCTGGTCCAACTATAAATTCTAAGAAATAACAGTCCATAGGTTTAAATTGCCCGTTTTCTTGGCGTGCTAAAACAGGCGTATGTGCATCTATAATTTTGTAATCTTGGTCAACTGTAAACATATTTTACTTTTCTTGTGTATGATTATCTTAGTACAAGAATAAAAAAAGTCTAGAAATTTAAGGTGTAGAAAAGTAAAAACAAAATATCAGATATGTAGGTCAAACGCTGGTTAAATTAAAGGAATCTGTTTATATCAAATTCGAATTCTGTTTCTGATACATTGTCGCGTTTTTCGTTTATATATTCTTTTATTTTTTTACCACCCAACAGTTCGTATAATTTGCATACTCGGCTGCCAGATATTGTGCCTGTGGTAAATTTTCTTGCGCCGTCATTTTTGACGCGTTGTGAAAATTCTTTAACTAAATGGAGTGCAAATTTTATGTCCCCTATGACTTTTTCGTCTACGTATAGTGCGATTAAATACCAATCGCCATTTTCGGTTTTCTTTCCGCTGATAGAACCGACAACATTACCATTTTGATCTGTGGCAACAATATTTACAGAATCTTTATCACGGATAGCGTTTGCTGTTTTTTCTATTCGGGCATCGCTTAGGTATTCTTGGATTTTTTGATTTAAATATTCCGGCCTATGCAATTCAGCAAAAGAACGTTTATACCCGGCGGCAACAATGCGTTGAATCGCCGGGGCATCTGTGGGAATTGCATCTCGTATTTTTATATCCATATTTTTACCTTTGTTTATCAATTTCAAATTCCAGAACAAGTGGGAAATGGTCTGATATATCCGTTTTTACGATTCTGAAATCTTTAACATGTATATCATCTGTAACGAAAATATAATCAACAACCAAGTTTTTTTCTGGCCTGGTTGTTTTTAATTTATATTTAACAGATAAATTTGTTAGATGATTTTCTATGATTTTAATGCTTGGGCTTTCTGGCAACAGATTAAAATCACCCGCAACAATAGTTGGTATTTCATCTTTTAATAATTCCGATATTATAAATTCAGATTGTGCAACAGTTCTGGTATCGCCAATACGGGTTGAATTCCATATTCCATGAACATTTATTATTTTTAGTTTTTTATCATCTGGTAAATTTATGATTGCCGATAATATGCTGCGCGCCCAATCTTTTTCTTTGAAATGTGTCGCATCATATTCTGTCTTGTAATTTTCGTAATAGAATTTATTTTCTGCAGAACAAATTTGATATCTGGATAAAACTTGTGTTCCTTGTTCTACTTTACCACCAAAATCTCTAACGCAGATACCATTATTCGTCACACATTTGGCAATATATATTGGCGCAAAAAAGGAATAGGGCAAGTGGCCAGAGAAATAATCTGATATATCTTTACCACTTCTGAAACCTGGAAAAACGCTTTCTTCATGTGGCATCATGCTTTCTTGTAATGCGATAAAATCAGCCCCCAGATTATCCAGCAAATCTATTACCGCTGGGGTGTTGCCTTTCTTTATTGATATATTAAAACTTACCAATTTCATTTTTTGACTGCCTGTTTATATTATGCAGATGACGTTTTTTATTTTTTCTTGAATTTTGCAAAACAATTAACATCACGAAAACGATGTTCTTCTTTTAGCCATTTGTCTGCTCTTAGCACACCTTCTAATTCATATCCTGCTTTAATTGCTATATTTACGGAATCTTTGTTTAAAACATCATTACGAATTATAATTTTATTGAAACCATTTTTAAATAATTCTTGTTCTAGTAAATGCACAGCTTCCGTAGCATAACCGTGCCTGCGATAATCTTTGGCCAACCAACATGCCAGTTCAGCCTTTTTATTTATAATATCTGCCGATGCTGCGCTGCAACCACCTATGATTTTATCACCCAATATAATTACGTATTCATAAGCTTTATCATTTTCCCAATCTTTATCAGTTTGAATTAAAAAATTATATCTATCTTTGATTGACTTAGGTGTATTTGCAAGAGTTTTGGCCCAGGACATCCAGGGTAATAAATACTTTTTATTTTTAAATAAAACTGCGTGCATTAATTTTGCATTGTCCATAGATGGCTCCAAATGCATTAATGTGATTCTTGGACCTTTTAATATGGTTTTCATAGAGTATCCTTTTGGGAATAATCGTATCATAGATATTTTTTACACGCAATTCATTTTGAGTTGGTCGTGGTGGTCAAAACGCGAGTTGTTATCATACTGTTTTTATGCTATAATCAAAGTATAAAGGTCAAAAGATATGTCCCAATTAATTCAAATAAAAGATTTTAGATTTCTTGCTTTAAAAGATGACGTAAAGGTAACGGATAAAGATAAAAAGTCTTTTCTGTCTATGGATTTAAATGACGATTTTTTTAGTCCAAAAGTTGTTGATGTTTCCACAAGTTTAGCATTACTTGCAGAGTTTGATAAATGTCCGTTCGCAGATAATAGTTTTGTAAATGATTTGGATACGGAATTGCCGGAAACAATACAAAAAGATGATTATGTGTATATTGGTCCGTCATATTCAATTAAATCTGAAAGAATACCGTTGTTACTAAAAAAAGCTGGGCTAAAAATACAACGAAAACAATTGATCGCATATATTGCCCCTTGTGATAACCCAGAAACACCATATATGTTGGTCAAGAAAGACGGGACACCTTTTGAATCTGAAGATCAACCAGATAATCGTGCGCATAAAGTGAATATAGAAATTTATGATGATGTTTTAGCATTACGTAAAGAAGAGTATAACAGATATATACAGGCAGAAGAACTTATACAAAATGGTAAATATAACGAGGTTTCGAACCAGGATTTATATCTATGGGCGCTAGCAGATACATTTATAAAAAAACGAGAACAACAAGATGTCGTATTTCATGAAATGCGACATGCGCAGAATTCATTAATTTTAT
>CAMYXE010000083.1 GCA_947303165.1 uncultured Pseudomonadota bacterium
ATCAAAAATAAATACTGCGGTCACTGGTGTCGGCACTGTTGCGGCCGGGGGTGCTTTGGTTGCCGGTATAAAGAAATCCCAGGAAGAAGATGAAATCGACAGATTAGTAGAGCAAATATGTAATGCTGGTGGATGTACACCCGAAGGTGTAGAATCAATGTCCAATGAAGATTTTTTCAATAATGTTATACAGCCAATAGCGGAAATTGCGGAATTACAAGAAAGACTGGAACGTTCTAAGAAATTGGGTAATTGGCGAACGGGATTAATGGCCGGGACAATAGGTACAAATGTGGCATCGGCAATTATATCAGGCATAAATAAAAATCAATCTGATTTGATACAACATATAGAGGCCTGCAATACAGCTGTTCAATCTGCTAATGATATGTCAAAACAATTAAAAGCAGAAAATATAAACCCAATGGAAAATCCTGTTGTGGAAAAATTGAGTGATATTGGCACATGGTGCAACAGTATAAATATCGCGGATATAGAAAGAATTGAAAAACGTATGACTGGTGTTATGGGAACTTCCATCGCTGGCGCGGTAATTGGTGTTGCGGGAACGGCGACCAGTGCGTCTGCAAATTCCGATAAATATATGAACGAACAAAATAGAATAGGGCTAAGCGACCAAGACAAACGAAAGAAAGATAATTTGAATACGGCAGCGAATGTGATGGCTGGCGCAAATGTTGCAACTGGCTTGGTAGAAACAGGGCTAAATATTTCGCTAATTACACTGACCAAGAAATTGATAAAGCAGGTTGAACAGTGCGAAGAGGTTTTCAAATGAAAAAGTATATAACAACTTTTTTATTATTATTTATTCCGTTTGTGTCCATGGCGGCGGATCATTGTACAAATCCGACTGAATATACGATTGATAGACGTTGTTATGTCACTAATGCACAAAAACAAAAAAAACCTTATAATGCAGTGGTGGCTTTGGTCGATGGGGAGTATGTATACTGTACTGGCACAATAAAAGATTTTAAGGGAGCACCTTATATATATACAGCGAAGCATTGTGTTAATAACAAAGATGGAACGATTAAGAAAAATATATATGTACGAACCCAAAATGGGAGCATGTTTGTAGTAAATGAAAATAGGGTTGGTGATTACGTGCCTGGAAGTCGTGCAAAAGATAGGTCTGGTGATTTGGCTATTTATTCTATTTCGGCTGAAGATCAATCTAAGATTATTGCTTCAACAGAATTCAGTAGCAATTCACGAAACTCACAAAACACTTATAAGGCACGCGTGATTGGATATGGTGCGCTTAAAATTATGAGTGACAAAGACATAAATCAATTTAAACAAAAATACAGAAACTATTTAAAAAATCAAAAGGGAATTATTTCCAATGGAACAGAACAAAAGTATGGTTGGAAATCTGGGGGACTTGATTTAGATTCTAGTTATGCAGACAATTTTGTGCAATACTTGCGTCAGAATGATCTTTCATATTACATGGACACTTTAAAGAACACTTCAACGTTGAAAATTTCTCGTTGTACATTTAGTGGGGCAGGCGATCCAAAAGGCTGTCAAATTTGGGGAGGAAATTCTGGTGGCGGTGTATTTGATGATACAGGTAACCTTATGGGGATTCTTGGTGGATACCGCAGGATAATCGGCGGAACACAACATTCGGCCAGTTCTGGCTTAGAGAGCGTTACCAATGTTAATTTCTTAAAATAATAAACTATAAAGGTGTAAACAAAATGCCACCAACAAATAAATTTAAATCAATTATTGTAATAGCATTATTGGTTGCAGGTGGCATAATTTTGGATGCCACGTATAATAAACGTTCTGACACGTACGAAGTACAATTGAACAAGGAAATATCACAAATGTCAAAATCACAATTACAAGATGCAATCAAAGAATGCGATCTCGCATTGGAGCGGTTGCAACGAACAATTGATGCTGATGAAACTAACCCAGAAGAGCGATTTGAAGCACGCGAGGCATATGATAATATAAATCAAGAACGAGCACAGTTTCAAGAAAGATTAGATAAAATTTAAAAACAAAAAAACACGACCGTAAATTTTCATAATATTGGCCCAGCAATGTGGGCCTTCTCTCTGAAAAAGTTCGAAAGTCAGCAAAAAGGTACCTGTTTTTGATACCTAACTTTCGAACTTGCGAACCTATTGCAAAACCAACAAAAAAACCGCAAAAATGCGGTTTTATCTATTTTGGCAGTCCCAACGGGAATCGAACCCGTGTTACCGGAATGAGAATCCGATGTCCTAACCGCTAGACGATGGGACCATTAGATAACAGCCATGCTATTTTAACGGAATATTTTTATTTTTCAATGTTTTTTGTTGTCGATTTCTTTGGCCCAATGGATCATGTTATCGCGAAAAGAATATGGTAATAAATCGTATGCCACGTCTTGTTTATGATACCCCTGGGATTGCAGTAATTTTTCTGCGCGTATATTGGCCTTTGCGGTGCGTGTATATATTTTGTTCACGTGTTTTTCCGTCCATACATAGTTTTCAATTTGCTGCATAACGTTTGGTGCGACACTTGTGCCCTGGTATTCAGTGGTGACAAACATCCATAATTCTGGATGCGGTGCATTATCGGCCAATCGATTTATACCAACCAATCCAGCGAATTTATCGTCAACACGAATGATAAATTTATAATTGCATGAAAAACATTGTGTAAAATGCGCAATTTTTTGAAATACTGTATCCATGAACAAAAATTTGAACAGTCTTAATTTGTGCACACGTGCCCACCAGAACCATTGTTGCAATTGTTCTTTATCATTTTTGACAGCATTATTGATTTCACGAAATTCGGAAATAATTCTTCTTAAATGCAATCTTTCTATTTGTATATTCAAACGCATACCCTTTATTGAAAATTATTATAAATTTATATTGCAATTGCAATAAATATCATTCATTATACAATCTGCATTTTGATGGGAAGAATATCATGAAAAAATTAGAACAAAATACGGTTAATATGCCGAAAACTCTACTTGGATTTTATTTTAAAAAGTGTTTTCCAGGGCTGTATAAATATATTATTGTTGTTATGTTTTTGCGGTTGGTGGATGGTTTTGGTGCGGTTATATGGCCGTACGCGGAACGTTGGACGGTCGCGATGTTCGAAGGTGCACCTTTGGGCGACGCGATTTATCATCATGTTATGCCAACAATTATATTGTTGGTTGGTATCCAGATGGGATTTTCAACATTAAACATTATGCGCGATTATATGGCATCAGTGTTGTGGCCGTATATGAGTCGCCGTGTTTCTTCTGTATTGACCGACTATGTGCATATGCAATCTATGTCATTTTGGGTTAATCGTATGGCTGGGTCAATCAGTTCAAATATTCGTTTCTGTAATTTGGGTGCAAAAACGATAATCAGTGATGTATGGGCAATATTTGTAAGATTAATCGCAATTGTGGCTAATTCTGCTTTACTGTTTACGGTTAATAAATACATTGCATGGACATTTTTATTCATGTTCGTGTTGAGGGCGGGGTTCGTTTGGAAATTACGCAAACCAATTAAAGATTCTGCGGAAAATCGCGCCGCGAAAGAGTCAGAATTGTCTGGAAAAATACTGGATGGATTCGCAAATCAGACGGTGGTTCGATTATTTGCGGGCGAAACATATGAACATGAATATCTTGAAAAACCACGTGAAAATCATGTTAGGGCACAACGTCGTGCGGCGTTTTTTCAACGTTTGTCATGGGCCGTGCCAATGTATTTTTGGGATTTGATGTT
>CAMYXE010000084.1 GCA_947303165.1 uncultured Pseudomonadota bacterium
TGTGCCGTCTAATGGTAATTCAATATCATTGTCAGGTGCAGATTGTTGTGGTCTTTGACGGAACGATAACATAAAATCAACCGATGGGTCTTTGAATTCCACCAATGACGAGAAAGGAACACGAATAAAGAACGGGCGACCATCAAATGTTAATTGCACACCAAATTCCTTATCAGATACATGCAGATTATTATAGGAATATTGTAATACAATTGTCATAACATCTGGATAACGTATACGCAAGAAATCCGGCAATACAACGCCAGCATCATGTGTGCGAAACGTTATAAAAAAATGCATTCCGTCACCAAGACCGTTTATCTGTGCGAAAATCAAGGCCTCGCGAACGACGGATTTAAGCGCGTTATCCAATAATAATTGATAATCTATTTTTGCCATCTTTTTCCCTTTGCGATTAGAGTATATTACTTATTTCCCCATCTGTGCAAGAAACAAATGTTGCGTCTGGAACATTTTGGAATATATTTGCGTCCAGACCTGTTGCCCAAACCTGGGCTTGTGATGCACCAAGTTCGGAAAATAAATGTTCGCGCGCCGCAGAATCAAGGTGCGCAGCGGCTTCGTCCAATAATATTATCGGGCACGCACCAGTTTTTGTATGAACCAATTTTGCATGCGCCAGTATTAGATTTAACAGAGTCGTTTTTTGTTGACCTGTGCTGGTAAGGTTTGCCGGCAAATTTAATGCGGTATTAAACACACCAAAGTCCGATTTATTTACACCGTCAATAACCATTTTATCATTCATTAACATTCTGTTGTCTTTTAGATAAGACAAATAAGCCCTTTCAGCGCTTGTATTGTTTCCGCCCAAAATCATTGATTCAACCATCCCATCGACAGATACGGCGCCATCTTGCATAAAATAATTTATTTCACCGGCATATTGAATACGCGCAGCAGCAATTGCGATGGCAATAGAAGCAATTTGTTCATCCAAGGCATTTAACCAATTACTATCTGCGTTGTTTTTTAAGGCCCCTGCCCTTTCCTGTAAAAGTTTTGCATGCCTCGCTACGCGCCCCGAATGTGACGAATCAAAACTTGTCGCCAGCCTATCAAAAAATGCGCGCCTATCGGATGCCGCATCAACAAAGATTCTATCTTCGCGTGGGCTGACCCATACTATGCGTAAATGACGTGATAAATCGGCCAGTGCTGCATTATCACCATCTATTTTTGCATGTCGATTTGTGTCGCCAGAATTAAAATATACACATACTTCGGTTTCATCCGTGATTTGTGCAAACACTGAGAATCCACCGTTGGCGCCAAAACATGCAATTTCGCCCATTGGCGCACCACGCATACCCTTGTCGCCGGCAAGCATGGATACGGCCTCTAATATAGCGGTTTTCCCAGCACCGTTTGGTCCAGTTATGATAATATTCTTGTGCCCGCCTGTTTCTATACGGCAGTTTTTATGGTTTCTGAAATTTGTAAGCGTAATACTTTCAATCATATCTATACACCAAAGGTTAAGAATTTTAGGGTTTTTTTGCAAGAATAAAAGAAAGAAAAAAGAGCGATAAAAATCGCCCTTTATCTGGAGGCTTGGGTCGGAATCGAACCGGCATACAAGGATTTGCAGTCCTCTGCATAACCACTCTGCCACCAAGCCATTTGACTGACCATACAATCCTATCAAAAAAAAATTGTTTTTCAACATAAAAAAATATATAATTTCCATTACCAAAAAGAGAGAATGGACATTACAAAATTTGCGCTTGCTTTTGTATTTGTGCCGGCTGTCTCTTTTGCGGCGGATATAGATTGTATGAATATCAAGAATGTCCCCGATGGTGTGCTTGATTTGGCATATGTTATTGAACTTGGACTGTGCCGAAATCCAGAAACCGCATCGGCGTATTATTCTTATGAATCCGCACGGTTCAATAGAAATGCCGGCTATGCAAGTTATTTGCCGTCCGTAGATGCCAATGCCTCGTTAGGAAAAAATTACCAAAATCGTGCCTGGGGTGACGGTCAATATAATGCCACAATATCGGCATCGTATTTGATTTTTGATTTCGGTAAAAGATTATCTGATTTACAACAATTATACGCTGTATGGCGTGCAACGGGCTTTGATTATGATGAACGTGTGCAAAATTATGTATATGGTATTATCGGTGCATACTATGCATTACTTAATGCCGATGCAGATGTATTAAGTGCAAAAAGTGCCCTAACCGTTGCGCAAACCGCGATAGATACCGCCAGGAAAAAATTCAAAGCCGGTGTTGTGGCACGTTCCGATGTATTAAAGGCTGAAACTACATTGGCAAGTCGCCATTTGGATTTAGAGCGTGCAAAAAACAATCGTGAAATAGCAAACGGAACATTATTAACAAAATTATCTTTTCCCGCAGACCAAAAAATTACCATTGCGGATATGTCGCACGACTTTGGTTCTGTGCGCGAAGCGGAAAGTCTGGATAAGTTAATGGAAACGGCACGTAAAAAGCGCCCTGACCTATTAAAAGCGATGGCTAATCAAGATGCAGCATGGTATCGGCGAAACAGCGCATTTCTTAAAAATTTGCCGTCGATTAGTGCAAGCGGTTCAATTTCATGGAACGATGATAATGCAAACTTTTTTGCCACAGGGGGAAATCATATCAATGGTTCTATTGGTATACGTGTATCTATGCCGATTTTTGCGGGGTTTGCAAATATGTATGGTATACGCAGTGCAAATTCGCAATACGATGTGGCAAATGAGAATTTACGTGGAATAAACGATAGCGCGGTCTTGGATGTTTTTACGGCGTATCAAAACTACAAGACCGCGCAGACAGTTTTAGAACAAACAAATACATTACTAAAATCCGCAACAGAATCAGAAAAAGTAACGGCTGGTATGTATCGTGTGGGACGTGCAACAATGCTTGATTGGCAAACCGCGCAATCAGAGTTAGTTTCTGCACAAAAACAAAATAATGCCGCAAAATATGACCTGTTTACTAAACGTGCGGCGGTTGCGCTGGCAATCGGTGATATTAAATCAGAAATAGAAAAGGATAAATAATGGAAGAAAAACGGTCTTGGGTGCATCGGATATTTGGTTTTATTTGGCGACATAAATGGTGGTCATTAACAATAATTATATTATTATGTGTTGGTGGTGTGATTTTATTTTTTAATTTAAGATCTGAACGTGTAGAATATGTGACGGTAAATGTTTCACGTGGTGATATACGTCATGTTGTGACAGCCACAGGTGAAATAAATCCTGTTAATACAGTGAGTGTTGGTTCGCAGGTTTCTGGGACCATAGAAGATATTTTTGTTGATTATAATTCGCATGTGAACAAGGGCGATTTATTATTAAAAATTGAACCGTCCGTATTACAGGCAACAGTTGATGAAGCCAAGGCCGCGCTTGATTCTGCAAAATCACAATTGAATTTAGCTAAAAATGATTATGAACGCAATCGTACACTTTATGCAGATGGATATATCGCACGTGCAGAAATGGAACAATCAGAAACCAATTATGAACAGGCAATTCAATCTGTAAAACGCGCATTATCACAATATGAACGCGCAGAAACGAACCTTGGGTATGCTACTATAACTTCACCTGTTAATGGCACAGTAATTTCAAGAAAAGTCGATAAAGGACAAACAGTTGCCGCATCGTTCCAAACACCGGATTTGTTTGAAATCGCCGAAGATTTATCATAAATGCAAATTGAAAC
>CAMYXE010000085.1 GCA_947303165.1 uncultured Pseudomonadota bacterium
CGATTCGCTTTGATTAATATCAGGGGGCACAATCTGAATACCAAAATTAGACTTTGCATCATCCACAAAAAGCGCCAATTGGTCCGTATCATTCATATTACTGGACATCGAGGCCGCCAAGAATTCAGCCGGGAAATGCGCATTTAGATACGCACATTGGTTTGCAACAATGGAATAGGCGATAGCATGTGATTTATTAAATGCATATTTTGCAAATTCTTTAAATTTTTCCCATAAATCTTTGGCGGTTGCTTCGTCCAACGTCCCTTCTTGTTTACAACCCTCTAAAAACTTGACCTCTAATTTAGCCAATAATTCCAGTTTCTTTTTACCCATTGCCTTGCGCACAGTATCCGATTCGCCACGCGTAAAACCGGCCAACGCGCGCGTCAACTGCATAACCTGTTCCTGATATACGATGATACCATAACTTTCTTTTAATATCGGTTCGGCACGCGGATGCACGTATTCTATTTTTTCTTCGCCGTGCATACGGGCAATAAATTGCGGAATAAATGCAATTGGTCCAGGACGATTCAATGCGTTTAAAGCAGAAATTTCTAAAAAGTTAGTTGGCCGCATCTTGCGCAGAGTTTGTTGCACAAACGGGGCATCAAATTGAAATATACCTTCGGTCATACCAGACTGCCAAAGTTCCAAAGTTTTTGGGTCATCTGTCGGAATTTCGTCCAAATTTATGTTTATTTGTTGGGTCTTTTGTATAAGTTTTGTGGCATACTTTAATACAACCAAAGTTTCCAATCCCAAAAAGTCAAACTTAATTAACCCCGCAGATTCCAAATAATGTCCATCAAACTGACACGACGGCAAAGGGTTGGCCGGGTCACGATAAACGGGGGCAATATGTGTTGTTGGACGGTCCCCAATAACAACACCACACGCATGCTGTCCCAGGTTTCTAAACGAACCTTCTAATTCTTCGGCAATCGAAACGACTTTGTTCATATCCGCATCTGTGGCCAATACACTCTGAATTTCCCGTGATGCATCAACTGCTTCTTTTAAAGTCTTGGCATCTGGCGGTATCATTTTTGAAAAACGATCCGATTTAGAATAAGGAATCCCATAAACGCGTCCGACGTCACGAATTGCGCCACGCGCCTGTAAACTACCAAACGTAATAATGCGACATACAGAATCATGCCCATATTTATCACAAATATATGCCAATACTTGCTCTATACCACTGGGTTCAAAATCAACATCAAAATCAGGCATTGAAATACGATCTGGATTCAAGAAACGTTCAAACAACAATCCATATTGCAACGGATTTACGTGCGTAATTCCCAATGCCCACGCGACGATAGATCCTGCGCCCGAACCACGTCCCGGTCCTGTTAAAATATCATGCCGGCGACACCAATCAATATAATCCGCGACAATCAGAAAATATCCTGGAAATCCCATACCTATAATGACATCTAGTTCGTAATTTGCCTGGTCAAAATATGACTGAGTATCCGTAATATGACATTGTTCTAACCGCGCAGCCAAACCAGACATCGTATTATCACGCAACATTTGACATTCGTCTTCAAAATTATCACCAAATTTTGGCAACAAAGGTTTTTCGTGAACATTTACAAAAAAGGCGCAACGTTTGGCAATCTGCACAGTATTTTCTACTGCTTCGGGCAAATCAGAAAATATTTCACACATTTCCTGTGCCGATTTGAAATATTGTTCCGAAGATTCACGCATTCTGTCTGGGTCAATAACTTTGGTTTGTCCAAGAATACACCCCAATGCATCGGTTGCCTCGTAATCCGATGCAGTTGCAAAACATACATCATTTGTCGCAACGATTGGGATATTCTGTTGTTTCGCAATGTCCAAAAATACAGGTTCTGTTTTAATTTCCGCTTCTAACCCATGACGTTGAATTTCAATGTAAAAACGATTTCCAAATATTTCGACAAAACATTTCGCATATTCATGCGCCAAACCGTCTTGATTATTCAAAACCGCCATCCCCAGCGGTCCAACATGTGCGCCAGACAGACAAATAACACCATCAGAATGCGATGCAAGTTCGTCAAATGTTATATATGGCCCAAGATGATGATTTTCATCACGCATATACATAATACGACTAAGTTCACACAAATTAAGATAACCATTATGATTCTGCGCCAATAATACAATCCGCGAAAGAGACGAAGCGCGCAATATTTTCGGGTCCGCAGTATGATGATTTAATGTTATTTCTACACCAATAATAGGTTGAATCTTGGCCGATGGCATAACATCAGAAAATTCCGCACACCCTGACATCATATTTGTGTCCGTCAGCGCACACGCAAACATGCCGTTTGCCGTACATAATTCCGGAATTTTTTTTACCCTAAGTGTACTTGCACCAATAGACAAACGACTATGCGTATGAAGATGAATAAACTGTCCTTCCATAACGCCACCAACATAGCAAAAAACAATACGTCAATGCAACCAGATTATTTGAAAAAATTAAATATTATCTTGATAAAAATATTTCCAATCTTTTGACAAAATATGTCCAATCTGTGTCAGGATTATTTGCAATCTGCATCGAGTCCCAGTCAACAAGTGATACTATATTCAAATTTTCATCAAACAAAAAATTAGACGGATTCATATCAAAATGCCCAAGCACACGACGACACCCAACACATTCAATCTCGGGTTTGTGACGCCCTTGGATATTATTAATAAAACGGTCGTTATTTGGGATACCCTCAACATCAATAGATTGCAATTCCGCAATAATTTTTTGCACCTGTTTCTTTATTTTGTCTTGATTTTTAATAATCAGTTTTTTGTCGATAGCATGTACGTCTGTGCCAGGATTCTTCGCACAACCAATAATCGGTAATGATTTATCCGCAATAAAATGCGGAACTTCTACTGAAATGACCCGTTCTACCATACCCATCAACTCAACAAAATCGCAAATTCTTTCATGTGTCACATTACGAAACACTTTCACATAGTATTTATCATTAGCAATAAAAACTACACGATGTAATGTTCTTTGCCTTACAAAGCGTAAAGTTTTCATGCGTTCGCCATATGCGCGCCGCACGAATCGCGCAATCCATGGATAAAACAAAATCCTATTCACATACCCGCGGCAATTCCTACGCGGTTTTGTCCACGGTATCAGGCATGCAATAAAATTTCCTATAATAAATGGTATTTTGTGCATCTTATGACAACTTCCCATGACAATGTTTATATTTTAATCCCGAACCACAGGGGCAGGGCGCATTACGCCGCGCTTCGCCAGACATATTTAAATTCTGGTCATGTTCGTTCTGTTTCCTTTCGTTTTCAGAAACATCTGCACGCGTCAATTCCATACGCGAAATATATGCAACCGATGTTATTTTGAAATTATTCATCGCATTTTTGAACAATCCCAATGCTTCACGTTTATATTCATATAATGGGTTTTAAACCTATACCTGTTTGCAGATAATCCATTTGTTGCAAATGTTGTTTCCATACCGAATCCAATGCCCCCAGCATCATCTGGCGCGACGCAGTTTGCATCATTTCTGGGCCATATTTATCAGCCTGAGCCTGGTAACGCTGCATTGCCAAATTCAACAGCAACTCATACGCCCGGCGTTCATTAATGGTTTCATCAGTTTTCCAATTGTCGATATCTGTAATATCTAATGCAAATATACGCACCATTGAATCATG
>CAMYXE010000086.1 GCA_947303165.1 uncultured Pseudomonadota bacterium
ATTATTGCGAATGCAACAAGTTTTCAATTGTATGAATCCGAATACAATAAAATTACTACTTCAACAGAATTTTTATCTTTATTTGAACAATAACCAATTAGGAGAAAAAAATGAAAAAAAATAATATGTCATTATTAAATACAATTATAAAAACCATAATATCTGTTGCTGTGATTTCTTTTGCTTGGTGGTTAATTTTATATAAAATAATAGGACCTATACTTGTTGAAACAACAGTTGCCCTTATTATTGTTAGTATTGTTGGTGTATCATTTAACTTTTTTTGTATATACCTTCTTTGGAAAATACTTCCTTCTGATACGAAATTATGGATAAAAAATTGGAAAAAGGAAGATTTTGTAAAAACGGGTAGTCCATTGTCTTTAATAAGCACAATTATAAAGATACCACTTGCTGCTTTTGGTAGTTGGTTTTTTGTGGTTAATATAGCGGCACTTCCTTTTTTATGGATATTAGGTAAGCCGATAGTGGAATATATCGTAATCTTTATTATCTTTTGTTTTATATTACCTGGGGATATAAAGCATTGGATAAAACAATGGACGAAGTAAAATTTTCAGTTTTGCTAAATCAAAAATAGCATGTTTGCATAAAAAGCATTATAAACTATTTAAATCTAATAGTTTATTCCTGATAACCTATTCAAATTAAATAGTAAATTATCAAAAAAATGGCGGATTTTAGCCATTTTTTTTTGTGTGCAAAGCAGTTTTTACACGGTAGGATTATACCTGTAATGATAAAACAAAGAGGTATAATCATGACAAAAAACTTTAAAAATTGGTTAATTAACAACGGTTATAAACTGTTTACAAAAAACAATCAACCATCCACCGTGTTCGATTATTTGACCGGTGTGAAATATGTCTGTCAGTGGGAAAATAAGACAATGGAACAGTTAGCGGATTCTATATCTGATGTTTTACCACGATACTTTGACGGTGGTGAACACTATGTCCGTGGTCGTATGAAATCCAGAGCCGTTAGATGTGGGTTACGTCAGTTTAACAAATTCGTTATGGAATCAAGAGTTGCATAAATGAACACAATTGCTGAACTGAACGATAATTTACGTAAACATATTTGGTCCCCTGGTGATAATAAAGTTATTTTAACCAGGGGTGTTTGTGTTTTACCTTTAACCGAACAGATGTTGTTGCTAAAAAAGATTCAAGATTTTGACACTTTTAATGCAGCAAATGACCCATATAAAGAACATGATTTTGGTCGTGTTGAACATAATGGGGTCAATTACTTTTTTAAGATAGATTATTACGATAAAAGTATGGAATATGCATCTGATGACCCAAGTAATCCAGATATAACAATACGTGTTTTGACCATTATGCGTAGTGATGAATATTGAAAACTATCTCAAACAAATAGTTAATTAAATTTACCACCAAACCAAAGGAATAAAAAATGACCGTAAGTGAACTTATTAGTGAATTATCATTTTATCCAGATGATATGGAAGTTGAATTTGCATATAACTATGGGGATTATTGGAACACCACCGTATGCAAAGAAATTAAAGATATCGATACTGGATACGTTGAATACAGTAGTTATCACCGTATGGATAAATTAGTTGATGTGGATGATGACGATGATGATACTGATTCAGATACAGATAAAAAAGAAGTTTTAATATTGCAATAAAGGGGGATAATATGAATTGCACTTGCTTTAAACTTGTTGCCAATGGAATTACTTTACCTGATATTTACTTTCGATACGACCAAGCATGCCAAGCCAGACAAAAATTAAAAGATAATAACATTGCAATGAGTGTGAACATCATAAATGTGTAAAAAAAAGACCACCAACGTAAAAATTGGTGGTTTTTAATTACTGTGTTCAGAGTTGGTCCAGAATTGCTCCGATTTTGACCGATGTATAATTTATCAAAATTTCAAATTGGAGCATTCTGGGACTGTTTCTGTGATTGTGGGATATGTGTTGGTGATTTCCGTGGAAGGTCGAACAAGATTTCAGATGTGATTATGCGGTCTGTGTCAAAGTGGTAATGCAAGTCAGATACAATTTCTTTGGATGAATAACCATTGACCCCATTGCTGTAAATCGGTTTTACCAGTAATACTTCGTGGGGTAAGCGTAATTGAAACGACACCTGTTGAAACACCTGTCGAACTTGAAAAAAATCAAATTTGCAATCATAAATCAATACGTGGTAATGCCAATTGGATGATGTTTTACCATGTTCAGCAATGACAATGAAAGGGATGTGTTTGCGATACCAATGTTTACCAAGAATCAGTTTTTCAAATTTCAACATTATCTTATGCAAGCGTTTGTTGGATAAATGCAAGTTGGGTGTCCTTTTGTGGATGGGGAATTGAACGGTAAGAAAGTATTGTGGATTATACGTGTCTAACCAGTATTCCAGGGTGTTTTGGGTATAATCAGTTGTATCAGAGTTAGAGTATAAATTAGAGTTGTTCATTGTTTTTACTTTCTTTTTATTACATTGGTATAGGTGGATTTGGATATAATTTGAAACAAAGCAAAGGTTGATAATTTGCTTTTGGTAAGGTCCGGACAGACATTTCGGTCATAGTGGTATGATTCACCCAAAAACAACCGAAATGCCATATATGTAATAGAATATGTTTTTTCGATAAAAACACAGAAAAAATTTTCCATTTTACATTACCATCGGTGGTAATTTTGCTTTTTTGCATAACCGTTTGTAATACTGACCGGCCAGTTTACGGTTTTTTATATCAATACGAGACGGTCTGTAATAGATATCAAACAGCAAGTATGGTATCAATCCACGGTGGTATAACCGAGTCATAGCACTATGTTTATACCCAATCGATTTTGTGGTGTATTTGCAAATTTTGCCCTTTCTGATAAAGGTGGTCATACGTAAATATTTACCCCAATTGGCAATTTTTTTACCGGCCAATTTAATAAAAGTTCCTTTCCCAACAGTATGCAACAATCGTAAATCTGCCGAATTGGTCACGAAAGGTGGAATCTTGGGGGTATGGTGGTTCTTTTTTTTAATTTTCTTTGGCATATTATTCGCCCTTTTTATCCATAAGGGGAATAACCCCTTATGGTGTGTTAACTTTCTGTTCCTGGAAAACGCATCAATCGTGAAAATTTGTCGGCAATTCTGGAAAAACAATACAATTTCACCTTGTGCCGAATAAGGTGTTCGATAAGAATTATTTTTCTGTAATAAGGTTTATTGAATTCTTTTTCATCGTGAAATGGTGGCAAATATTTCAAGTATTCCTTTCTGGATTCTTCGTATACATGATGTATAGGTGATTCTGTTGGAAGTGTGTCGATGTGTTTCACCACAGATGTCAACAGGTGTTCGAATTCAGTTTTTGGTGTTTTAACACCAGAAATAAACGCTTTGGCCAGTTCCCAATTTTCTTTCGTTGGGGTGGATTCCTTATAATTGTTTTTGAAACTGATATAAAGTTGCACGAATTCATATTTTTCATAAGGTGTTAACGCTTTAAAATCAAAACCGTCGATGATATCGCATCCAGTAAGTGGCAAACGAGAAATATGTGCAAGAATTTTAACTATCATGATAGGTGTAAGTGTCATGTTAGAAATAGTTTGATTGATGTATTCTGCATCATACTTACGGTTTGTATCCTGAATACAGAGTTCCGATA
>CAMYXE010000087.1 GCA_947303165.1 uncultured Pseudomonadota bacterium
TGTTCAACGTTGTTATCACGTACAAGAACTTTAACCATAAACTATTCACCCCCTTCGGCGACTTTCTATCTGTTTTTATTATTTCTGGTGGAGCTGATGGGACTCAAACCCACGACCTCCTGAATGCAAATCAGGCGCTCTAATCAACTGAGCTACAACCCCAGAACTCGCGACGCATATTCTATGTGTATTTCATACAAAAGTCAACAAAAAAGTTCTGTGTTATCATTACAGAAATAAAAAATAATAAAGTTTTTATTGTCATGAATGCAAAATTTATTTACAATGCCACGCATGAAGCAAAATATAAAAGTTAATAAACCTATTGTTATGGTTGGCCTTATGGGCGCCGGAAAAACCAGTGTTGGCCGCGCGTTGGCGCATCATCTGGGCGTGCCATTTGTTGATTCAGACAAAGAAATCGAACGCGCCGCCGGATGCAGTGTGGTTGATATATTCTCGCTTTATGGGGAACAAGAATTTCGTCGCGTTGAACAACATGTTGTTGAGAGGATTATCAATACACCACCCGCGGTCAAGGTTATATCGACGGGCGAGGGCGCATTTATTACACCCGAAATTCGTGACCGTATATTGCAAGATGCGATTAGTATCTGGTTAAAGGCTGACTTGGATTTGCTGGTTAAACGAACCCAGTTTCGCGATACGCGTCCGCAACTTTTGCACAATGATAGTAAAAAAATCCTTGCTCAATTGATTGCAGAGCGGTATAACACATATGCGATGGCAAACATAACCGTTGAAACGTTTGACGAAAGTCTGCGCAAAACACTTGGCAAGGTTGTGGATGCCTTGGAACAACACCTAAAACAAAAGGAAGGGAAAAAATGAGCAGTTTTTTAAAAGAATTTCGTGATTTCGCAGAACGCGGTAATGCAATTGATATGGCTATCGGTATCATCGTTGGTTCTGTTATGACCAGTGTGGTTAATTCATTGGTTACCGATGTTATTATGCCACCGATTGGATTGTTGATTGGCGGTGTTGATTTTTCACAATGGTTTTTTGTCCTGTCTGGTGGTGCGGGTGCACACTTTAACACCGTTGCCGAGGCCCAGGCCGCGGGTGCAACAACGCTTAATTTGGGTGTGTTTTTGAATACGGTAATCAGTTTCATTATCACAATGTTTGCGGCATTTTTGATTGTTCGTACCGTTAACAAGATGAAATCCAAGAAAGCCGTTACAACACGTGCATGTCCATATTGCAAACAGACGGTTGATATGACTGCGACAAAATGCCCACATTGCTGCTCGGCTTTGGAAGCAGGGGAAATCAAACCCGCCGAAGAAAGCGATTTGTCCAAGGGCATCAAGAACCTGAAAAAAATGGTAAGATTAAAGAAATAAAAAATGCCCCGTTTGGGGCATTTTTTATTTATATTTACCGGGACATAAAAATGGGCCAAGCATCGGTCCTATGATCGGGTGTTTGCATCCACCGTTCATAAATCGGGTTGGGCATTCATGGCGTTCGGATACACCACATGTACACCACCCTTTGCCGTCTTCTCCTTCATCACTCCATTGTTCAGATTTAATAAATGGGTCAATTTCAATAATCAATTTCGTACTTGGGTGTTGTTTTAATGCCTCGGTACATAATTCTTTTTTACTTAAGACGTTTGGTTTGTCTTTTAAACCTATGGGATAAGTACATGTATTATTGAACCACACATCAAAACTACACCAACAATCTGTTTGTTGTGGTTGGTATTCACGTATGGCTTTCATAAATTCTTGCTGTTGTTTATCAGACCATGGCCCAATTTCAAAAGTTGTAACTTTGTCTTCTTCAAACTCAGGAAAGTTACCGAAAATTACTTGTTTTTTTGCCATGTTAAATCCTGTTGGAATATATTCGTTGCTTTATGTTAATAAACAAAAGTGATTTTTTATAAATTATGCGATTTTGCAGCCGTTGCAATTTGCCCACAGCGTGTATTTTGTGCCAGTGTAATTTGTCTTAAAGTTTTTTGAGTGCGTTGATGTTCGGCTTGGTCTGCATCGCAATTACAATTACAACTGTCACACCCAAAACAATTGCCTTGTGATGTTTCGCTTAGACTACCGAAGTCAAACACTATCGGTTCTGTTCCACATGGACAATCTTCAATACCTAAATAATATATTTTACTTGGTCTTCTTTTCACTGGTTTTGGCATTTTATACTCCCTTTGTATTTGTTTAATTGTAATATAAAAAATATTTTTGTCAAATATTTTTTGTTAAAATAAATATCAAACCTGTGGTTTTTAGCTAATCTGTCCAGATAAAATTAAAACCCACAAAATGCGGGCTTGAATTTCATGGGGCGGATGACCGGATTCGAACCGGCGACATTCGGTACCACAAACCGACGCTCTAACCAGCTGAGCTACATCCGCCATGTGCGAAATGCAGTCTATCATTAAAATATTCGGTTTTCAAGGTTTTTCTTTTATATAAAAAAATGCCCCAATCGGGGCATTTTTGTTATCGGACAATTTTAATGGTTCTTGTCTTTTAATTGATTTAATTGGTAATTAAGGCTGTCTACCTGTGGCTGATATTTTTTTGTAAAGAAGTCGCCAATTTGACGCAGTTTTTCGCGATCTTCGTACGCTTGGTTCAGCGCCTTGGAATATTCACAATAACGTGATGCGAGTTTCGGATTGGTAAATATATGTTTTTGATCAAAATCAGCATCAATCTCAACATCTTTCTTGTATTGTTCGTACAATTTTTGTGCTGCTGGATTTACAAATGATAACTCACCATCTTGTATTGATGCCATGGGATTTTCATTTGGCACCTGGATATAGAAATGAGATTTACCAGATTTACGTTCAAGAGCATATAATGTTTGCATGTAAATTTCAAAATCATAGACACTTTCCGTTTTAGCAAGCGGATTGTCTATCATGTGCAACCCATTTAGTTCACATATCAAGTCATTGATTGCAGCACCGATATCATTACCATAATGCTTACAATACGTACTATCGGGGTACAAGCAATTAGTAGCGCGTGCCGCGATATCTTTGTTTATTTGTGCCAACTCTGCAGATGTAAGAAATTTGGTCAGCGGATATTTCTTTGAAATTGGTTCAATAGCTTCTTCGCGCAAATATCTAATCTCTCGATTTGCGGCATCTATTCTCTTTTGAATATGTTTATCAGTATTTGTTGGAGTTTTGCAACAATTCCAGGGGATGTCTGTCGCCAGGTATAAAGAATCGCAAATTTTATCTTCTTTTTCCCATTCTAACTCGCGCATTGCTTGTTTCAACTTTTCAATCTTATGTTCTTTTCCTTTATTGATACAAGAGCTTATGCCCAGAGCAGCCGCCAAAAGCATAAAAACTATTACAAAAGCCGTTGCGACATCTTTTTTCGTTATATTTGTCGTCAGTTCGTATGTCTTAACATTTTCTTGCTTGTTATTATTTGTTGACATCCTTTACTCCTTATGTTTTGTTTCTTTATACCATAAATATAATACAAAAAAACATAATGTCAAGTAGCGGGATGATTTTTTATTTTCCCTTGCCTTAGATGTCAAAAATCTTGTATTTTTAATGTGTATGAAAAAAGAACTGTTCGATTTTCTAAATACTGACCTGCAATTTATTCGCGGGGTAGGGCCGGTTTTGGCATCGCGATTTGCGGATTTATTGGG
>CAMYXE010000088.1 GCA_947303165.1 uncultured Pseudomonadota bacterium
ATGTATTTTATCAAAAAAAGTCTTAATCTACAAGCATTTTTTCTTAAATACGACTTTCATTTAATTCTAGATATTCTTGATCAATGTAAGGTATAGCTATCTCACCATAAACGCGATAAAGAACATGATAACAATAAATATGATAAAATTACGTTGTTAATAGTAGGAACTGGGGAACAGTTTTACATAAAAGTATAGGGAGAAAAACATGCTTTCAAAGAAGATTTTGGCGTTACCAGTGTTTGGCGTTTTGTGCGGTTTGTTCGGACTTTCTGATGCATATAGTGCGCAACCTCATTATAATTGCAATGCGCAGTTGATACCCAAGACATTCTGGGATATGAACCGTGATAAGAATCAGTTTTTGTATTCTAATAATGCAAATCATCAACGCCATTATGGGTGGGCGTGTGGACACAAACAGATAGATGGTTGTAAAACAGCGGTCTTGTTATTGATGCCTGCAAATCATTATTGGAAGGATGATGTTGTTACAGATATTCAGTTCTATAGTTGCAACACTGATGGTGTAGGCAGTGCATGGGAGCCAGTAGGTCAAACTGGTGGAGGTTATATAACACAATGTACAGATTCCCAGATGAAAAATTGGAAGAATTACGTTCAATATGGTATGAATTATTACTTCTGCAAAAAAAGGGTTGATAATACTTGTGTAGATGAAAGCAGAACAGGCAATGCAGCAAAAGCCAATGATATTTGTGTCGCAAATGCAGAGCAATTTAAATGTTGGAATGGTAGCGGAACATGGGATGGACATAAATGTACATGCTCGGGTACTGACCAGGAATGGGATTATAACAATAGCAGATGTGTTAAAAGCAGAAAAGCCGAAACACAAGATTGTTATGATAGGGGCGGATATCCAGATGCCGCCGGGGCTTGTCGATGCGCCGATGGTGAAGCCTATGATACCGAGAAAAAGAAATGTCTACCCAAGAATGAGTGTAAGAGCAATTGCGGTAACATAGTTGTCATGGTTGGTGCGAGTAGTAATGCGACGAATACCAATAATAATACGTCGAACAGCAGCAGCAGCAGTGATAATAACAGCACTAATGTCAATCAGAATCAAAACCAGAACAATAATCAAAACGTAAATAATAATGGTGGTGGCGGCAACAGCAGTTTACAACAGTGCCTGAATGATCCCAAACGTCAGGGAAACCAGGAATTGCTTGCATGTTGCTATTTAAGTAGCAGTGGGGCGAATGGTGCAAAGCCTAATTTCACAACAGGTAAGTGCGTATGCAATGATACAAACAAGACATTCTCGGTTGATGCCAGTGGCCGTGGCCAATGCAAGGGTGGTTATATTGGCCCAATACCACCAAATCCACCAGTTCATTGCCCAAATAACATGTATTACAATGGTAATGAAGGCCGTTGTATGTGCAATGCTGAATATCAGGATAGCGAGAAAGAAAGAAATAATATTTGCGAATGTGCAATCGCTGGGGCTCAAAATAATGCGAACGGTGAGTGCGAATGCAAAGATCCAAATAAAGTTATTAAGGGTGGTGCCTGTGTTTATGCAACGGATTGTCCGGCTAATATGCAAAGAGATGCTAATGGTGTATGCAAATGCACAATCCCAGACACGTATGAAGACGGTAACGTTTGCAAGTGCAACAAGAAAGGTCAAGAAATTATCAATGGCAAATGCAGCTACGGTGAATCTTATGTGTCCAATTTGCGCGCAAACATCAGCGCAAAATACAGTAGTTTAAGTTCATCAATGGGTGGATTTAAAAAGTCTGTATGGAAAGACGAAGATGGTAATTTCAATACTGCGCGTCTTGCATCGGATAGTATCGCGGGTGTCGTGTTAGGTACCGCAGGCGGTATTATCACATCCAAACTGGTTAAAAAGAACCAATTGAAGAAAGGTTTTGAAGATATCAATTGCGTTATTGGTGGCCAGAACGTTGCAAGTTATGGCGATAGCTTCAGCGTTGGTATGTAAAACCGAAAATAGTTAGCAAATTAAAACGGGTGCCTGTGCGCCCGTTTTTGTTGCACCACACCATCAGTTCCCCTTCGTAGACGAAGGGGGGGACCAGTGAAACTGGTGGGGTAGTGGTTTATAATGTGGCTTTGGTCTTACCCGTTTTTACCGGAATGTGGTTTTATTTTGCCACACTGCTTTTGTCGCTGATACGTAATTGACCACATGCTGAACCTATATCCGTTCCACGTTCACGACGTATACGCGTATGCACGCCATTTTTTATTAATATATCTTGGAATCTATGAACCGCATTGCCCGATGGTGACGTAAATTCACGTTCGGCGACCGCATTCCATGGAATAAGGTTTATCATGCAATTCTTACCACGCACAATTTCTACTAACTGTGCCGCGCATTCTGACGTAGCATTTAACAAGTTCCCGTCCTTGTCACCCAATAATATGTATTCTATCATTAATTGGCGGTTGTGGGTGTCGGTAAATCGCCATGCAGCGTTCATTATATCAGAAATGCTATACTTGTTTGCTATGGGCATTATTTTGCGTCTTAAATCGTCGTTTGGCGCATGTAAAGATATGGCCAGGTTAATCGGTCGCCCCCATGTGATAAGTTCTTCTATGCCCGGAACAATGCCGCATGTGGATACAGTAATTCGGCGCCACCCAATTCCCATTTCATGATTTGCACGCTCCATAAACCCGATAACGTTCTGGGTGTTCTGTAATGGTTCACCTGTGCCCATAACAACAATATGCGAAACATCGTTATTATTTGGGTCGCCATTTGGGCGTATTGGGCGATTGTTTAGTTTGTCACCACGCAATTCCCATTGGGCCACAAGTATTTGAGCAAAAATCTCGTTCACGGTCAGATTACGTTTCAGACCTAATAATGTACTGGCGCAGAATTTGCACCCCATTGCGCATCCAGCCTGGGAACTGACACAGACACTGTTTCCATAACTTGTGCGCATCAAAACACATTCTATTTGTTCATCATCGTCTAGCTGTAGCAGAAATTTTGTTGTTTGACCATCCGTAGATTCTAATTTTTTAACCACGTGTAAAGGCAATGTTTGCGCCACTGAATCCAGATCATTTCTCAGTTTTTCTGGCAAGTTCTTCATAACAGAAAAATCTGGCGCGCCACGCCCAAGCCATTCGGCAATTTGCTTGGCACGAAAACGTGGTTGACCAAGGTTCGTAATGAACTCTTCCAATTCTGTTGAGGTTAAATTAAATAGGATTTTTTTCTTCATAATTTATATCTGTCATCGTTTATGATTATAACAGCCTTGCGGCGTAACTGCTTTAATTGTTGATCCGCAATAAACATAGATTGTTTATATTGTGCGTTTTGCTTGATGATGTCGTCTAATTTTCCGTATTCTTTGGTCTTTTTTATTTTGCATACCAAAAACACAGAATTATCGCTGGAATTAGACCAGGTCAACAAAGGCAATCCGGCAACTTTTTCACGAACATCTGACGATAGTTCATATTGTAAAGCTGTAAATTTCTGGGGAATGCCACCAAGATTTTCCGCCATTTCTATGGCCGCATCGCAACTTTTTGGTTTGGTCAGTTTTTTCGCAATATCGCTCGGAATATCAACCAAACGCACCATTGTCATTTCCAATGGTAACCCATGTTCGCGTTCCAAAGATA
>CAMYXE010000089.1 GCA_947303165.1 uncultured Pseudomonadota bacterium
CGCGTATTTGTTCGGACGTGGATTGATGAAAATTTCGGATGTGGTTTATAGTGTTTCAGTATATTACACGGTTATGAACATGATAAGTAACCTTGTAAACGAAATTCCGGGTATCATAGATGGGTTCTCGTCCGCAAATAAAGGGTACAAGGAATTATCTGTGCCGTTGACGGTTGTTGATTCACCAAATGCGGCGGGTTTGAAAGTGCCACATGGAAAAATAGAATTTAAAAAAGTTTCATTTAAGTATAAAAATAAATACGTTTTGCGTGATTTGTCTTTGACAATTAAACCCGGCGAACGTGTCGGTATTGTTGGTCCATCGGGTGCCGGTAAAACAACATTGGTTAATTTGTTGATGCGATTTTATGATGTAAAGTCTGGTGCAATTTTGGTTGATGGCCATGATATTCGGGAAGTGAGCCAAAAGTCTTTGCGTGAAAATATTTCATTCATTCCGCAAGACC
This sequence comes from uncultured Pseudomonadota bacterium, assembly GCA_947303165.1. GTDB lineage: Bacteria > Pseudomonadota > Alphaproteobacteria > Rs-D84 > Rs-D84 > Enterousia. The sequence continues at coordinate 468 of CAMYXE010000089.1, forward strand.
CCGTGATGTTTAATCGAACAATTCGTGAAAATATTGCATATGGTAATCCGGTGGCTTCGGATACAGAAATTCACGCGGCTGCTAAAAATGCATCGGCCAGTGCGTTCATTTTATCCACGGAAAAGAAATATAATACGCTGGTTGGTGATCGCGGAATCAAAATGTCGGGCGGTCAAAGACAGCGTATTGCAATTGCGCGTGCGTTTTTAAAAGATGCGCCAATTTTGATATTAGACGAAGCGACATCAGCATTGGACAGCGAAACCGAGGTAGCCATTCAGAAATCATTTGAAAAATTATCCAAGAATCGCACAACAATCGCAATTGCACACCGTTTATCAACGCTGCGTAATATGGATAGAATAGTGGTTTTGGAAAAAGGTAAGATTATTGAATCTGGGACACACACTGCATTGTTGCGTCGTCATGGTGTTTATGCAAAATTATGGAAAATGCAGTCTGGTGGATTCTTGCAGGAAGACAAATCTGAATAATTTGTGTTGACCTTGATATTAATTTTTTACTAACATAAGGCTGATGGAAATGAGAAAACTTTTATTTGTTTTGCCAGTCTTGTTTGTCGCGGGTATTGCAGGCGCATCAGATTATCGTGCGGCATTGGTCGCAGATATGGACAGTGGTCGCGTCCTTATTGCTGAAAATGCCAAGCAAACAAATTATCCGGCCAGTTTAACAAAAATTATGACGTTATATTTAGCCTTTGATGCGTTGGAACATGGACGTTTGCATTTGGATGATTATTTAATTGTTTCCAATAATGCCGCTGCTGCTGCGCCGGTAAAACTTGGCTTGGCGGCTGGTTCAAAAATTCGCGTTGAAGATGCAATAATTGCACTGGCGGTATACAGTGCGAACGATGTTGCACGTGTGTTGGCCGAAAATCTTAAAGGTGGTAAAGAAGGAACGTTTGCTTCCCTGATGACGCGTGTCGCGCGCGAGATTGGACTTTCGCAAACAAATTTTGAAAATTCATCTGGGTTGCCAGATGATGATCAGTTGTCTACTGCGCGTGATATTGCATTATTGTCTATGGCGGTATATAAACATTTCCCACAATATTGGAAATATTTTGGTATAAAAACTTGGACATATAATGGCAAAACCTATACAAACGGAAATCGTTTATTAGAAACGTATCCTGGGTGTGATGGGATGAAAACGGGGTATACAAACAAGTCTAAATATTCATTGGTCGCAACGGCTGCGCGTGGTGGGCATCGGTTGATTTCAGTTGTGCTTGGTGCAGAAAACAAAGACGTTCGTTCGGATGTTTCAACAAGAATGTTAAATCGTGGATTTGAAATTTTAAATAATGGCGCCAGGGGTGCTTCCTCTTCTTATACTCATTCAGAACCGGCACCAGTGACATCCCCAATTGTCCAAAAATATGCTTCTGATGCACCAAAGATTCAGTTTTCAGTTGGTGGCGCGGGTGTTCAATTTGGTGCGTTTTCATCGGTTGATTCAGCTAATGCGATGATTTCGCGTGTGCAAAGTAAATTGGGGGCTAACGCGCATTTGGAATCAACAGAAAATGGATTATATCGTGTGCGCGTAAATGGCCTTTCGGAAAGCGTTGCCCAGGAATTAAAAAATCGTGCAATGGCTGCTGGAATTGATTGCTATGTCTTTCATTGATTGCTATGATGTAACTATGAATCCTAAAATTGAAAAATTAATAAAACAATTTGCAAAGTTACCACGCGTTGGAAATCGTGCGGCGCGTCGCATAGTGTTGGGGTTATTACAAGATAAAACAGGTCGAATTGAAAAATTAATAGAAGCATTAATTGACGCAAATGAGAATATACATGCATGTCCTGTATGTGGTGTGCTTACCGATAAAACGTCGGATAGATGTGAGTATTGTCGTGACACATCACGTGCAAACGGAATGATTTGTGTTGTGCGTGATTTATCTGATGTTTGGACGTTGGAAAAATCTGGTGTATTTAATGGTCGCTATCATATCCTTGGTGGATTATTATCTGGTGTTTCTGGAATTACACCCGATGATTTAAATTTGAGGAACCTATCCGAACGAATTGTTGATGAAAACATCAATGAAATTATTTTCGCATTGCCCAATACAGTTGAAGGTAAAACAACGCAACAATATATTATGTCTATGATTAATACTGACGGTATTCAATTTACAGAACTTGCATCTGGTGTGCCATTGGGCGGTGATTTAGACTATATTGATGATGGAACACTGTCTTTAGCATTTGGGGGGCGTAGAACAATATGAAAAATTTGATATCTTCTTTGCCACCAGTATCAGAAATGATGCGCGAATGTGGATTGGAACCCAAAAAGCAATTTGGACAGAATTTTTTGTTTGATTTAAACCTTACTGGGCGTATCGCACGCAGTGTACCAGATATAGAAAAATCGACTGTGATAGAGGTTGGACCTGGACCTGCGGGGTTAACACGCGCTTTATTATTGGCGGGTGCGCAGCATGTTATCGCAATTGAAAAAGATAAAACAACCGAACCTATTTTATCCAAGGTTGTGTCCGCATCATCTGGTCGTTTAGATATTATATATGATGACGCGTTACGTGTAAATATGTCAGAAATCGCGGGCGGAGAATTTGCGATATGTGCAAATTTACCATATAACGTTGGAACTGAATTATTGATAAATTGGTTGCATGATACGGCGCAAGGCGCGCCAATTAAATCTATGACATTGATGTTTCAACGCGAAGTGGCGGAACGCATAGTTGCACATGTTGGCGATGAGCAATATGGTCGTCTTGGTGTATTAACATCACTTGTTGCTGATGCACGAATTTTATTTGGTGTGCCATCAAGTGCGTTTGTTCCGCGACCACGTGTAGAAAGTGCAGTTGTTCAAATAATACCAAATTACGAAAAGATAAAACGCATAGGCGATATATCAAAAATTGAAAATCTTACTGCACGCTTGTTTGGTATGCGTCGTAAAATGATACGTGGAATAATTCGTAATATTGATTGGAATATATTTGATTTAACAGGGGCAGAACGTGCCGAAGAATTATCGCCTGAAAAATTTTTAGAAATTTCAAAAAAACTGATTGCATAGGTGGCATATTTTTTTGCTATAATAGTCTCATGGTTGAAA
>CAMYXE010000090.1 GCA_947303165.1 uncultured Pseudomonadota bacterium
GTTTTGCGGTATTTGGTGCGGGGGCATTGGGGCTTGGGGGGATTATTTTCCCTATCTTGTTGCTGATATATCGTAGCCCCGCCAGGCAAAGGGCGATTTTATCACAATGTGTCCATTTATCGTGGCGTTTTTTTGTATGGCTGATGAGTGCTATGCAACTGATATCAGTTCGAGGTGATATAAAAAAATTAAGGTCTGTACGAGGCCGAATAATTATCGCCAATCATCCGTCTTTGATAGATGTGGTTATTTTGATAGCATATATTCCGCACAGTGTATGTGTGGTAAAAAGAAGTTTATTTCATAATCCATTTGTGAAAAAGGTAATACAACGAATATATTTGTCTAATGATATGGACGCTGATGATTTTGTCGCGCATGCAACAGAATTTTTAAAATCTGGTTATAATATTATTATTTTCCCAGAAGGAACAAGGACTGTACCGGGGCGCAAGATTCATCTGCATCGCGGATTTGCATATTTGCATCTTGTGTCAATGGCTCCGATTTTACCGATACATATTGAAAATGTGCCACAAATATTGGGAAAGCATCAACCTTGGTATGATATTGGTTCGCGTACATCGGTTTATACGTTGAAGCTTAAAGAAGAATTTATTTATAAAATCACCTCAGATCAATCGCGACGTGACGCCGCTATTAGCGTAACCCGATTGGCGCATGGAGCCATTTTTGAATCATAACTTCTTGACAATGGTGGCAAAGTCTTTTATTCTTGGCGTGTTGATTTTAATCCTAGTGGGGAATTATAGACATGAAAAAAGAACAGCTTGAATCAGAAATCAAAGAAATAATTGTTTCATCGTTGGACTTAGAAGATGTGACTGTCGCAGATATTGTAACAGATGCACCTTTGTTTGGTGAAGGCTTGGGGCTTGATTCTATTGATGCGTTGGAATTGGGTATGGCATTGAAAAAACGTTATGGTGTCACATTTTCGGCGGATAAAGAGGCGAATAAGGCATATTTTAAATCTGTTGCGACATTGGCGGAATATATTGCAAAAACAGCAGGTATTAATTTGGAGTAGTTCATCATGTACACAAAAGAAGAAATTTTAAAACAGATTACTGACATTTTGGTTAATGATTTTGATTGCAAGGCAGAGGATGTAAAGCCAGAGGCAAAATTAGTTGATGATTTGGATCTGGACAGTATTGATGCGGTAGATTTAGTTGTCCGTTTACAAAAGATTATCAAAGTTCGTGTAAATCCTCAGGATTTTAAGCAAATTTCCACACTACAGGATGTCGTTGATGCAATTGAAAAAATTGTTAATACGGCCGACTAAAGTTCTTGCACTGGTTGGGGCTATTGCATATCCAGTTTTGGTATTTGTTGCGTTGCGCAGTGATGTTTCTGTACGCATGCTGGGGCTTGGTATTATTTGTTTGGTTTTGTTAAGTATTGTTCGTCATAAAAATATATTGCTGGGGGTATGTGGAATTGTTTTGGCCGCGTTAGCCTTTATTTCTGACAAAGAAATATTTTTGAAACTTTATCCTGTTGTTATGAATTGTGCTATTTGTATGATGTTTGCTTTGTCTTTACGTGAAACGCCTTTGATTCAAAGAATCGCACAAAAAATGCATTATGAAATGAATGAAAAATCAATCGATTATTCGCGCAGGGTGACAATTGTGTGGGCAATATTTATGGGAATAAATACACTTGTGTCCCTTGGTACCGTTTTTATGCCTGATTGGGTATGGACACTTTATAACGGGTTGATATCATATTGTTTGATTGGCCTGGTGATGGGAATTGAATATTTAGTAAGAATAAGGGTTATGCATGCAAACAGGTAATCTTTTATTATTAAATAAATCAAATAAGACACCGTTGTTTTGCGGCAATGGTGGTGATATATCGTGGGAAAAATATGTTTCGGATGTTGCACGGTTTGCACAATATTTTTCAAATATAGAATCTGATACTGTCATACTTTATATTGCAGACGATTTTTATTTGTTTTGTGTTTGCCTTATGGCTTTGGTTCAAGCGAAAAAATCTGTCGCATTGCCAGCAATGTTAACAGAACGAAATGCATCAGATTTGGTGGATTTAACCAGAATTATCATTACAAATTCATCGGAAAAGTTTGATGGTTTTCAAACTATTAGTCCAGTTGCACCTGAATCAGACATGGATTGGAAATTTTGCGATATTTCTGATGGGATAATTTATTTCTTTACTTCTGGCTCAACGGGCAAGCCAAAAAGAATCAAGAAAACTTTATCTATGCTGTTGGCCGAAGTCGAATGCCACATATCAATGCATTCCGATCAGATAAATCATGGTCCTGTGGTTATTGCATCGATCGCGCCACATCATATGTATGGGCTTTTGTGGCGGGTTTTATTTCCGATGTGTGCCGGACTATGTGTTGATACTGACATCGTATTTACACCCGAAGAATTGTTGCAACGTCAGTCCATGTATAAAAGTATATTGTTTATGACGACCCCTTCGTTTCTAGACGGTATTACCCGATACAGCGGGCAATATAAATTTGCAACAAATTGTATAGGAATATTTACTTCTGGCAGTTTATTGGGTGCAAATACATCGGAGTCTGCATGTTCAATGTTTGGTGTGTCGCCATTTGAAATTTTTGGCAGTACAGAAACAGGTGGTGTTGCATACAGACAACAGAAACTTAATATAAATTGGACTATTTTGGATGCGGTTAATGTATCCGTGGTTGATGGGTGTATAATGGTTGAATCGCCATATTCTTTCAAGAATCCATATTTAATGTCTGATGCAATAGAACTGATTGGCGATAATCAATTCAAATTGCTGGGGCGGGCGGACCGTATCGTTAAAATTGCCGAGGAAAGAATATCTTTGCCTGATATGGAATCAAGGTTGGTGTTGCATCCATACATCGTGCGTGCATATTGCTCCACGGTTGATAAAGGGGCGCGTAAAGTTATTGGATGTATGTTGGAATTAACCGGGAATGGTGCGGAATGCATTATCAAAACGGGGCGTCGGCATTTTGTAGAAGAAATAAAAAAATATTTATCAAATTTTGTCCCGACTGTCGCATTGCCACGTTGTATTCGTATAGTGAATCAGATTCCGACGAACACCCAGGGTAAATTTGTTAAAAATGAAATAATGGCGATGTTAAATTCGTCTGTGGCAGAGCCGATAATGCAAAACGTGCAAAAAACAGATTTAATATTGACCGCTGATTTAACGTTTCTTGGGGATAGTGCATACTTTAATGGGCATTTCCCGAATTTCCCGATATTACCAGGTGTCATTCAGTTGCATTTTGTGTTCCTGTTTTGTCGTCAATTTTTCCATGTGACCGGAAATGCGTTTGATGTTATCAAATTAAAATTTAGTTCGTTGATTCTGCCGGATCGTTGCACGCATTTTGAATTGACCAGGGTTTCGGATGATGAATTTACGTTTTGTTATTCTCAACAAGACAAGATTTGTTCGGCGGGTAAAATTGTGATTAGGGGGCAAAGGTAATGTTTAAACCGGTTATAATTATTCCTTGTTATAATCATGCTGATGCGTTT
>CAMYXE010000091.1 GCA_947303165.1 uncultured Pseudomonadota bacterium
ACTACGAGCCCACAATTTGTTTAACCGACGATGTCTATTCCATATCGCTTCGTCCATGAACATATCGGCCATATCACGAAATTCCGCATAAGTATTCAATGCAAGGTTGTCTGCAATCTGATTTGCTTCGTTCAATTGGAACAAGCGACTAAAGTTACGAATTACCTTTGGATCATCGTTATCCAAGTAATCAATCATACGATCACGTAATTTATCAGAAATATTCTCAAGTGGTGTCCCAACAAATATTTCATCCAAAACGGATATCGGCGAATCGTACGTATAACCATGTCTATATAATAATGCCTCTATGACATCATCCAATGCACCAGCCGATTCGTATTCGCCCTTTGAATGAGAAGTCTTGGCAACCACAGGTTGTAATTTATACAGTCCCGATGCATATTTCCAACGTTCATCAAATACGATATACACATTGTCCCCACGCGTAATTAAACGCATAGCCCACGGCAATTGTTCTTGACCATCTGGTCCCAAATACGTATAACACTGGGAACCATCTGCATTGCACAAACTGATATTCAAACGCGCAAAAGCCTCTGTAATACCCTCGTCCGCATGCATTAACCATATTGCAGTATCTTCATAGACAGTATCTTGCAATACAATACCAATTTGTGAACCTGACAATGCGCCACCAGACAAATGTATTGCAGGTATTGATATATCATTAATCAACTGTCCCGATATAGATATCAAAGGTTCTGCAGATGCATCGAAATCGAAGGTTCCAAGAGGATCTGTATCAAAACTCGTTGTTCCCCAATAAGCATAAGTCTCCGACGATGGATTTATTATCGCAAGTAATTGGCTGTTATCCCCAAAGGCATAATCACCGTCAATTAACATGCTTTCCAACCCAATCAATCTTACCCCATCTGAAACATTACCCGTAACGCTAATCTGAGTCCCTGTCGTATCAATATTTCGAATCGTAAAATTATGAGCACTTATACCATTCGAATGCACATGCAAATCGTCAGTGTACATAAGGAAAGAATTTGCAGCCGAATTTTGAATGATGCCACCAACGTCAATATTATTTGCGGTTAATGTATAATTAGTTTCGGTAAAATTTATCGCCCCATTTGTTCCGCTTCCGTTCTGATATAAACTGCCCAATGCGTATAAGTCATTTAAATTATCGAACGCACCTGTGACGTTCATTAACCCACCATTAACCGTCACCGTTGGCACAGTTATTGTCGTTGCCTCAATATTCATGTTACCTGCGGAATTTATTATTGATGAACTAACATTGATGGTCCTCGCGATTAAATCCATACTTGCATTATTTACAATGGAAAGCGCGCTAATATTATTTCCAGCATGCAATTGCATATGTGCATTAGCATTGGTTACACCATTATATATTGTGACCGCACTATCACCAAGATCACCATTCATAACACTGGTGGCATAAACTCTAAAATCATTAAGGTTGTTATTATAAAACTCATCCACTCTTGCCCCTAATGACAACGTCCCCGTTGTAAGCGAGAATGTATTATATTCTTCCATGGTACTAAGGTCAAAGCCATACGCTAACGTGGTTGCACCGTCAATTTCTGCATCTAAATTTCCCGAATTTATAAAAGACGCATTTTCCGAATCGCCACCTGTTAAATTTAGCGACTTCAATCTTAAAGTCATATTACCAAAAACATCATTCACCATCGTCGCAGCGTTAACCTTCGTAGCCTCAATTTTCATATCACCCGCCGCCCCAACACCATTCATCGTCTGATTCGCAATAGAACCTGCAACATTCAAATTTCCTGTCAAATTTATGGTGACACTACTTGCGCCAGTTGCCTGTATATTCCCGGTGTTTTCACCAGCACTTGTAACCGTCAACGAAGCCGCATTAATAGTCAAATTCCCTGATACATAAGTATTTATCTGGTGGGTATTTATCGCCCCAACATTAGTAATCAACAAATTACCATAAGTATTAATAGAACCAGCAGAAAAATATATATTCGGATTAGTTGTCGCACCACCAATAGTTAAACTATACCCATCGTTAACATTCAAAGAAGTCCCGATAGAAATTGTTCCGCCTGCGGTAACATTATAATTATTTGGGGTAATACTTTGATCCGCATAAATATACCCATTGGCAACACCAAAAGGAACTGCATACCCAACATAAAGCGCGTTTGAAACATTCATGGTCCCAATTACACTGAAACCCGAACCGCCATTGAATACATATGTTTCATCCGTTGCGTTCAAATTATTTCCAAAAGGGAAAGGTGTCACAACACCGCCAGTTCCTGGGATAATTTGCTCTGCCATGGCACAAAAAGGCACCAAAGAAAACAGAAATGAAATTAGTCTTTTTTGCATATTTTTTTATTCTTTTTTAAAAATTCCTTTGCTATATTATATCACACTTAGAGTCAAAAAAAAAGCAACATTCGCATTATAAGGAGAAAAACATGTATAAAATTACAAAAATTCATGCAAGACAGATTATGGATTCACGCGGCAATCCAACAATAGAATGTGACGTCACGCTTTCTGGCGGTGCCATGGGGCGTGCAGCCGTTCCATCTGGGGCCAGCACAGGTTCTTTCGAAGCGCTTGAACTGCGCGATGGCGGAACCGCTTTTATGGGCAAAGGCGTTCGCACCGCAGTAAAAAATGTAAATGACATCATAGCCCACGAACTAATTGGCATGGATGCCTCGGCACAAACAGAAATTGATGAAAAAATGATTGCAATGGATGGCACACCAAATAAAGACAAATTTGGCGCAAACGCGATTCTTGCCGTATCTTTGGCGGCGGCCCACGCAGTTGCAATTCAAAAGAAAACACCATTGTATAAATACCTTGCCGATGTTTATGGAAACGCAAACCCACATGTTTTGCCAAGACCAATGATGAATATTATCAATGGCGGTGCGCATGCAGACAACGGACTTGATGCCCAAGAATTTATGATTATCCCAAATGGCGCAAAAAATGAAGAAGCCGCAATCCAGATGGGCGCAGAAACATTTCATCATTTAAAGAAAATATTGAAATCGGGTGGTCATTCAACAAATGTTGGTGACGAAGGTGGCTTTGCGCCGAACTTTAATTCTTGCGCCGAAGCACTGGATGCGATTATTGCGGCGATTCGTGACGCAGGCTATAAACCGGGCGAAGAAATATCAATTGGTTTAGATGTTGCATCATCTGAATTCTATTCCGATGGGGTTTATAATTTCGAAGGCAAAAAATTATCGTCCGATGAAATGATCGCTTTTTACGAGGATTTAATTGCCAAATATCCGATTATATCTATTGAAGACGCATTGGCCGAAGAAGATTGGGCGGGTTGGAAAAAGTTAACCGAAAAAATCGGTAGCAAATGCCAATTGGTCGGTGACGATTTATTCGTGACAAACCCGATTCGTTTGAAACGCGGAATTGACAGTGGCGTAGCAAATGCAATCCTTATCAAGGTTAATCAAATCGGTTCATTGACCGAAAC
>CAMYXE010000092.1 GCA_947303165.1 uncultured Pseudomonadota bacterium
AGCTACTAAATCAGAAATTAATAAATTAAGCCAAAAATCAAATTTTAACAAATTCCCCAATTCATTAAAATTCACCACGCCCGCAATCGGCGCACCGGTTGACACATCGATAAATTCCCCGTTATCAAGGCATTTATGATAATTTGCGCCACATACTTGTTCGCTAAGTATTGCAGTTTCAATATTATTTATACATGTTGCAATGTTATCAGAATTATGCTTTTGCCGGTTTTCTATGCGCGCCAAATCCAACATAGCACTGCCTTCGCGGACGGCGGACTTTAATTCTTTTTGCTTGTTGGTTAATGCAGTTTGAACGGTGTTGCAATCTTGTTCAATTGACATTAAATAGGCGGTCACTGCGCGTTGTAATGCCGCATCTGTGCAATCGCCCGCAACCGCGGCACGACAAGATGGATAAACCGCATTATAAAGTTCAACACCGTTATATGATGCTATGACCTGGGCCGTGTCGGTCAGGCCGAATGCATTTGATGTGTCAAACGACAGGTTGATACTGTTCAAATCAGATAATTTGCCCGATACGATTGTTGTGTCGTCGCCGCGAATGGATTTCATAATGGCGTTAAGTAATGCCTTGGATGCGGATGTGTCCGCCATAAGCGCATTTTCGCCGTCTGATGCGGTGTGTAATGCAGTGGCCTGGGCCGCAGTCATGCCAACCATATCTAAATTTTCTGTGAATTCAGTAAGTTTCGCGTTTGTTTCAGTAAAGTTTTTACGTATAGATTCAAAATCATAAACACGATCACTGCAAGAACAACGGCGATAGTCGTCATTTTTCAATTGGCAAAACTGATCCATGCATTGAAAATACGCATTTTTGCACTGGTTATACGCGGCACCGGTTCGTGTGTCCGCCATAGAAGTTGTCGCGGATTCGGCGGCCCGTGCGACGGTATTTGGGCGGCCGATTGCGGAACGCGAAACGGTTTTTGCCGTGCGTGCATTTGTGGTGCGCGATGTATCCGTGGCAACGCGCGTTTGTTTAGTGTTGTTTATACGTAATGTCCCTGCGCGCGTGGTTTGAACATTCCTGGTGCGTGGCGCGATATTTCGTGTTGTACTGGTGCGTGCGGAATCCGTGTTTGACCGCAGAACGGTTGTAGATGTGCGTGTTTGCAGTGGCATGGCCGCTTTTGTGCGCAGGTTTGTTGACGTGCCATCACGCACCGCGGCATACGCGGGCGCGCACGACAAAAAGCCGAGAAATACGCCAAAAATCAGAATTTTCTTCATCTCTGGTTAAAATTTTAGCAAAATTTGCAAACGCGGGGCAAGTGTTTTTTTGGGGATTTTTTTTATTATTCATACTGTGGAATATAAAGGTTTTGATATGGTTCATATGCCGTGGCGGCGGTGCCCTCTTCTACTTGAATATCGTAATATGTGCACCCCGGATTTGTCCCGGCACCACCTGCATTTGCGTATAACCAAAATGCAGCTTTGGTCAAAGAACTATTATTAATGCTTGTTGGCATTGTATATGTTGCATTTCCCCCGCTACGCTGGCTACAGGTGTTATTACATCTTCCAATTCCATAAGCGCGTTTACCGCCATTTATACAATTTGATTTCACCGATATTGTCAGGGTTTTTCCTAAAAATTCATTTACGTCACCCAATTCAACCATGATAAAATAATATCCACCAGTTATGTTTCCAGGAACCATTACAGTATATCCATTTGAATTTTTTGTGGTTTGTATTTGGGAATTACTAGAATATAATATGCGCGCATTATCCAAATTAAATAAATTTTTTGAACTGGGGTATTGTGTTGTGTTTTGGATTTTCCACCCCAAGCAATTTTCATCCGTATGTTCGTCATTTTCATACCATTCTACACATACAAATTCCGTATCTATTGCATTTTGTATCGCGGCGTCCGCCACACCCGCGGTTACCAGCGCATGTTGTTGAGTCAAATAATCACCGTTGGCATCATAAATTTCCTTTTCTCCGATATTGCCCGATTCACCGGTATGTGTTAAAACAGTATTTGTGTCTTTTGCGGGAACAATATCCTGTTTTGTTGCAATTTGGTTATCAACATAATTTTTTGATGTAATGGTTGTATCAGCATACGCAACACATGAAAATATAATACAGATTGCAACAAAGATTCTTCTCATACCCTTTCCCCTGTGACATAAAAACAACCGCCAAACAGAATTGACGGTCGGGGTGTTAGCAAATCACAAGAGTGTTGATTCCCGTGGCCTTTATATATACACCACAGGCACCCCGACAAATCGGGGGTATTATGACGGCACAAAATATCGAAATGGTTTAAATTACGACATGTCTGTGCCGACTCTTGCAGGCTTGCTAAAGCCCCGAAACAGAATCAATATCCGTTTCTGTTTTTTAATATATCAAAAAGTTTTTATTTTGGGCAAGTGAAAACTTAACGATTTTCTTAATACATTACCAGTGCAATAAACATTTTTACTTGCAAATTTCTTTGAAAAGGTTTATCATGTCAACCGCTTTATGGGCATTTGGGCATATGGCGGAATTGGTAGACGCGCTAGTTTCAGGTACTAGTGGGGCGACCCTTGGAAGTTCGAGTCTTCTTATGCCCACCAATATAGGCAGTTTTCGGGGTTGTAGCTCAGTTGATAGAGCGCTACGTTCGCATCGTAGAGGTCGTGGGTTTGAGTCCCATCAGCTCCACCAACAAGTTCTCTGGGGATATGGCGGAATGGTAGACGCTGAGGACTTAAAATCCTTTGGTCATTGCGACCGTGTGGGTTCAAGTCCCACTATCCCCACCACGAATTTTGGTTATCGCGCGCACTGTGCGCGATTATAAAAATTCAGTGCCGCGCCGTAGCGGTTTATCATTGGCGGAGGCTTTTGAACGACTATTTGGCGAAGGCGGGCAAAACAATAGTGTAATATGAATTGATTGCTGGATGTGTAGCTCAGTTGGTTAGAGCGCTTCGTTCACATCGAAGAGGTCGTTGGTTCGAGTCCAATCACATCCACCATATTTTCGCACCGTTTTGGTGCATTTTTTAATAACAGTATTGGAATTTATCGCATTTTTTTGATATAATATTGACCAGAGAATGAGGAAATTTTATCGCACGCTTTTGTTCGTGATTGTTTGTACACCGTGTTTTGCATGGGGGTATGGTTTTATTCCGAATGCCCCTGTTCCATTTCCTGCGGTCCCGTCTAATAATGCGAATAATACAGGTGGTTGGCTTAGTGCCACTGCATTTCCAAAAGGCGCGGATGATTTGGCGTTTACAGATAGAATGGCACTGAAAGCCAAGGGGTACGAACCGTTTAAAGATTTAAAAGCTTATCGGGGGCTAGTGGTTGAAGGTGAAGAGCATTTTATCGAACGCCAATTGGCGTTAATGGAAATTGAACGTGAAGAAGATAATTCAACAATGTCTGAT
>CAMYXE010000093.1 GCA_947303165.1 uncultured Pseudomonadota bacterium
TACTTTTCCTTTTTATTTTTCTTTGTATCAGACGATTTTCACCGCCCAAAAACTTTTGCTACATAATTCTATATAAATTATTGCAAAAGTCAAACCTTGTTTCACACAACCAATTTATAATTAGTTGCGGAAACGACCTTTCTTTGCGGCGGCGCCCATAACACCGTGATATTGTTTCGCCACCAGATAGGATTGAACCTGATTCATGGTATCCAAAACAACACCCGCAACGATTAAAACACTTGTTCCACCGATTACCAACGGCATACCAAAATGTGTATTCAATATAATCGGAATAACGCAAACAACGATTAAGTACAACACACCAATCGCCGTCACCTTGGACACCATCGAATCCAAGAATGTGACCGTCTGTTCGCCTGGACGAACCCCCGGGATATAACCACCGGCATTACGCAAATTGTTGCTTGTTTCTTCGGAATTAAACACAACAGCCGTCTGGAAATACGCAAAGAACGCAATCAAAATCGTGTACAAAATGATATACGACCATGCACCATACGTAAAGAAGGCCATAATATTTTGAACAACCAAGTTTTCACTCTGGGCAAAACGTTGTATAAATGCCGGCAACATCATAATAGACGATGCGAACACCGGCCCCATAACACCGGACATATTAACCTTAATCGGTAAATAAGATGCATTTGTGTTAACAACACCGTTCGCCATAACCTGGCGTGGGTACAAAATCTGGACGCGACGTTGCGCCAATTCAAAGAACGCGATTAATGCCACAATACCGACCACGAAAGCCAAGACCAGCGCAATCATCGCAGGTGACATTTGACCAACCGAACCCAAAGACACTATCTTTGCGATGCCTTCTGGGACCTGAGCGATAATACCCGCAAAAATCAAAAGCGATGCGCCCTGCCCTATGCCGCGTGCGGTTATTTGTTCCGCCAACCACATAACGAATACAGTTCCACCAACCAAGGCAATAATCGCCGACAATTCAAACGAAAATCCCGGGTTAACAACCGCGCGAACACCGTTAACTGGTGCCATCATTTCCAAACCACGAACAACCGCCCAACCCTGGACAACCGCAAGCAAAACCGCCAAATAACGAGTATACTGGTTAATTTTAACACGCCCAGATTCGCCTTCTTTACGCAAATCATTAAGCGACTTGCTTGTCGCGGTCAGCAATTGCAACACGATAGATGCAGAAATATACGGGAAAATATTCAATGCCAAAACAGACATACGCGACAACGAACCGCCCGTAAACATATCAAACATTCCCATCATGCCGCTGCCTTCGCCGGTAAACAAATGCAAAACCGCAGATGCGTTAACACCAGGTAATGGAATGAAAGAGCCGATACGATAAATAATCAACGCACCCAATGTAAACAGAATACGTTTCTGTAAATCGGTTAACTTGCCAAAATATTTTGAAAAGATTTTCATGCGTTGTTCTCTCTTGTTTTATCCCAATTATTTATTTTTGATAGTGCCACCAACTTTGGTAATTGCCGCTTCGGCCGCCTTGGACCATTTATCCGCAA
This sequence comes from uncultured Pseudomonadota bacterium, assembly GCA_947303165.1. Lineage (GTDB taxonomy): Bacteria > Pseudomonadota > Alphaproteobacteria > Rs-D84 > Rs-D84 > Enterousia. The sequence goes on from CAMYXE010000093.1 coordinate 1,539, forward strand.
CAACGTTTACCGCTGTTTTGATTTCACCCTTGGCCAAAACTTTCAACCCAGATAAACGACGATTGATAATTTTCGCCGACAACAAAGAATCAATGGTGATGTCTTTCTTTGCATCAATTTTACCAGATGCGATAAATTTTTCAATATCACCCAAATTAACTGTCACATAGTGTTTTGCAAACGGATTGTTAAAACCAAATTTTGGGAAACGACGCATAATTGGCATCTGACCACCTTGGAAAGTTGCCTGTTTGCGCGAACCCGCACGTGCTTTTTGCCCTTTAGTTCCACGACCCGCGGTCTTACCATAACCCGACGCCATACCACGACCAACGCGTTTGATATCGGACCGTGCGCCTTTGTTATCCATCAATGCATTTAATTTCATCTTTTTACTCCTATGAACTATATAGTTCTGTTTCGCATACGGACAAGTATCCGCATACTCGGTTTTACTTATATTATTCTTCTGCCACATTAACCAAATGTGCAACCTTGGCAATCATACCACGAATTGCCGGTGTATCAGCAAATTCATGAGATTTGCCAATACGTCCCAAACCCAATGTTGCCAAAATCTTGCGTTGTGATTCTGGACGACCAATAACACTTTTGACTTGTTTTACAATTAATTTTTTTGCCATAACAATCACCTTTTATTATTTGTCTTCCGTTGCCGTTTCTTCGACCATTTTTTTACCATCACGGCCCGCGACGATTTCTGCAACTGTTTTACCACGACGTGCAGCAACAGTTTTCGGCGAATTCATTTTTGAGAAAGCCAAGAACACCGCGCGAATCATGTTGTTTGGATTGTTTGCACCTTGGGATTTCACAACAACGTCCTGGACGCCCAAACAATCAAACACCGCACGCAACGCACCACCTGCAATAATACCAGTACCAGGAACCGCACTGCGCAAAACCAATTTACTTGCACCATATTTAACAGAGATATCATGATGCAACGTGCGACCTTCTTTCAAAGGAACACGAATCATTTTCGCTTTGGCAGCCTTGGTAGCCTTTTGCACTGCGGCCTGAACTTCCAATGCTTTACCTTTACCGAAACCAACCTTACCAGCCTTGTCGCCAACAACGACCAAAGCCGAGAAAGACATATTCTTACCGCCCTTAACAGTTTTTGAAACGCGGTTGACAGAAACAAGTTTATCTACCAAATTATCTGTCTGTAATTTTTTATCATCAAAACGTGCCATTATATAACTCCGTATATTATCTGATTAAATTCTAACGCCACCTGCGCGAATCGCTTCGCACAACGCCTTAACACGACCATGATAACGATACGCACCACGATCAAAATAGCAATTATCGGTAAGTTTGGCCTTGACCATACGTTCTGCGAACGTTTTGCCAACCAATTCTGCACCAGCTACATTCCAGCCTTTGCCTTTGAAATCTTTTTCTTTTGAAGATGCGGAACATACTGTATGCCCCTTAACATCATCAATAGCCTGGATTTCAATATGACGGCCACTGCGGAACACAGACAGACGAATTTTTCCAGGATTTTTCTTTTTCAACGCAACACGTGTTACCAATTTGCGTCTTTCTTCTGTAGATAAATGTTTCAACATTTGTTTTTCCTTTTTTCCAATTCCCGTAACAGCGGAAATTTATTGATTATTTCTTTTTACCTTCTTTGTGACGAACTTTTTCGCCCTTATAGAAAATACCTTTGGCCTTGTACGGATCCATTTTACGAATCTTGTGGATTTTATCCGCAAACAAACCAACCGCACATTTGTCATTACCACTGATGGTAAATTCTGTTGGTGTTTCACCCATTGTCACGGTAATGCCATCCGGGATTTCCATCACAACGTCATGCGAAAATCCGACAACCAAAGTAAACTTTTTACCACTGACCGATG
>CAMYXE010000094.1 GCA_947303165.1 uncultured Pseudomonadota bacterium
AGTTCTTCGTATTCACCTTCGTCGCGTTTCTTGATATATGCAAGCAATTTCTTACGACGATTAACCATTCTTAACAATCCACGACGCGAATGCAAATCTTTATGATTCTGTTTCATATGTTCCGTTAAATTACGGATACGTTCGGTTAAAACAGCAACCTGAGATTCAACGGACCCGCCGTTATCCTTGTCACTGGATTTAAATGCGTTAATGATTTCTGTTTTTTTTGTTTTTGTTATGGACATTGTATTTCCTTATGTTTTTTTTAAATTGTTCGCTTTGGTCGCAATACACCGTCTGTTACCGTGCCAATTCCAACAAATTCTTTGCCAGAATAAACCCGATACAAACCATCGCTACTTGCGACCCCGACAAATCCGCCATTCCTATACAGTTTAACAGATCCGCCATTCAGATTTAGAACCGGAATGTCCCCCAGTCCATAATCCACTGGTGCCAGATATTCACCGACATCCGCACCATTATTAAACAGATTTTCTAAAAAATCAAGTTCAACCGCGTTTTTTATTGAAAAGCCACTTGTCACGGTGCGACGTATCATTGTCACAGTTGCAACAGTATCGCATGCATATGCTAAATCGCGCGCGACACTGCGCACATACGTCCCTGGGGCACAAGACATACGAAAATTCCACACATCGTCAATATAATCTAATAATTCCAAGTCATAAATTTCAACATTGCGTGGCGGAATATCTGGTATTTCACCGTGACGTGCAATGTCATATGCACGGCGACCATTAACATGAATTGCACTATATGCCGGCGGTATTTGAGTTATATTGCCAACAAAATGTGGCAGAATCTGTCGTACTGTGTCCAGAGATGGAATTATTCCTGTGTGCTTTGTTTCTGTACCTGTTATATCAAGCGTATCCGTTTCCAAACCAAATTTTACCGAAAATAGATATTCTTTTGTCCGGTCTGAATATTCTTCAATAAATGGCACCATTTTTGTCGCATTCCCCAATGCAATCGGCAAAACCCCAGATGCCATTGGGTCAAGCGTTCCAATATGGCCATTTTTTTTAACACCAAAAATACGTGCCGCGCGCGAAGCCGCACTTTTTGAAAACATATCTGATGGTTTATCAAGAATTACCCAACCGTCCATAATTATCATTCCTGGTCAAACAAGGATAACTGTTCTCGCCCTGGCGATTTTACACACTGCTCTGGCGCCCGTTTTATGGCGACTGATTTGTCAGTAACAACATTTAATTTTACATTTTCTAGTCCGGCCAAAATCGTTTCTGCGCGTTCAACAACCGCCGCGGGCATCCCCGCCATTTTTGCCACATGTATTCCATATGACCGATTGGCTACACCCTTTATAATGCGATGCATAAATACGATTTCATTATTATGTTCGCGCACATCAATGGTAAGACATAACACATTATTCAGATTTCCCCCATTTTGCCCTGTTAAATGAGTCAATTCATGATAATGTGTTGCAAAAAGTGTTCGTGCATGCAGCGTATCAAGATATTCTAATACCGCCTGGGCAATAGCCATACCATCATACGTTGCCGTTCCGCGCCCGATTTCATCAAAGATTATAAACGAGTGCGGTGTTGCACGACGTAAAATATTCGCTGTTTCACCCATTTCAACCATAAATGTTGATTGTCCCGCCGCCAAGTTATCAGATGCACCAACACGACTAAACAATTGGTCACAAATTCCAATTTTTGCACTGTCTGCTGGAACAAAAGAGCCCATATGCGCCAAAACCACCAATAATGCATTTTGACGCAAATATGTTGATTTACCTGCCATATTTGGTCCAGTCAAAAGCGCAATAGATTGCATATTCAGATTACAATCGTTCTTAACGAAACTGTCCCCACGTGAACGTAATACATATTCAATGACTGGGTGTCGCCCGCCAACAACATCAAAATCAAAACCACTGGTAATTTCTGGTTTTGTCCAATTCCATATTACCGCACACTCAGCCAAGGCACACCAAACATCCAAATCAGCAATAGCATCGGCCGTTGCCAATAAATCATCCGATATGTCACGAATTTGTTCAATGAAAGAATCTATGATTTCTGCCTCGATTGCGGCCGCCTTGTCCGCAGCAGTGCGAATATCATTGTCCAATTCAATAAGACGCGATGTTGTGAAACGCATATTGCCAGACATAGTCTGCCGGTGAATAAATCCAGAATCTGGTCGCATTAGGGCATCGGCCCGTGTGGATTGTACCTCGATAAAATACCCAAGCACATTATTAAATTTTACCTTTAAATTGTGAATGCCGGTTTCATTTGCATACTGTGCCTGCATGGCCGCGACAGCTTCTTTGGCCCCATGCGATAAACCACGCATATTATCAAGTGCAAGATCAAATTTATCACGAATAACGCCACCATCACGAAAAAACGTTGGCAAATCTGCCGCCAAAGCAGATTTTAATTTTGCGGCAAAATTACCATGTGTCTTAATTTTAGAAAGTCTGGTAGCAAGTCCAACATCAAGACGAGTAGCAACCATCTTAATATTTGGTAACGCGATAAGAAAATCTGATACATTGCGCATATCGCGCGGTGCACCACGCCCAGAAAGTAACCGCGAAACTGCGCGCCCAACATCAGGAATCCGCCCAAGCATATCTGAAACCATTGTGCGCACATCGGAATTCCGCACCATATGACTTATATGTTCTTGACGGGCGCATATCTCGCCAACATCTGATGACAGCGTACGCAAATACGAACGCAATTTTCGCGCACCCGCCGCCGTTTTAGTATTATCCAGCACGTCCAATAAACAATGCCCGCCATCATTTATCGGCGCATCTATTTCCAGACTTTTCCACGTGGCAGAATCTATTAACAATTGTGTACCTGATTTGAATTCATATGGTGCCCGAAATGTGAGTGCCGCACCACGTTGCGTATTAAATAAATATCCCGCCAATAATCCAACGGCTTGGTTTGTGTTATACGACCCTATTCCGCCCGAAAATACCGTTGAAATTATCGTATCTATATCTGTGCGACGATATATTTTTTCAAACACAGGTGTTGATTTAAATATATCGCGAATATGTAAAACAATTTCATTTTCTGCATCCATTGATGGATAAATAACCTCGGCCGGGGAAATACGAACCAAATCATCAATAATGTCAGTCGTCACACCGATAAAGAATTCCCCAGTCGATATATCACATCCCGCTATATCAAAAGCCCCCCGCCCCGAAGGTATAACCGCAATTAGAAAATTAGAATTTTTTGGGGTTAACAAATTTTCATCTGTCAAAGTCCCAGGTGTTAAAACACGCGTAATTTTACGATCAATATATTTGTGTCCGCGTTCTTTGGCCTGGGCTGGCGTTTCCATCTGTTCAACCAGCGCAAGTTTATACCCCGTCCTAACCA
>CAMYXE010000095.1 GCA_947303165.1 uncultured Pseudomonadota bacterium
TGCACGTACAACTTTGTTCGCGGCGACCTGAACCGTCCGCACCAGGTTGTCTTGCGATTTTCGTTCGGCTTTGGATAAACCGTCAATCGCCTTGGTAATTTCAATTTGAATTTGACGTTTCATAAAACCTGTTGTATCAGATTCAAATATTCCAGCGCTTGATACTTCGGGTGTGCCTTTCAAGAATCCGCGTTTATCCACAGGCAACGTCACAAATATTGCGCCATTAGATGCGATTTTTTTGCGATTTTTATATACCTGGTCGTTTGCACTGCGTTCGGTTTCGCCTTCCATAACAACAAAGCCCGTTTCAATAGTTTCACAAACGTATGGTTCTGCGCCATCTGCCAAAGCAATCATTTCGCCATTGCGGACGAGCATCATGTGCTTTGCACCACCACGTTCCATTGCCATTTTACCATTCAGCATTTCATTTATATAGTCGCCATGCATAGGAATTGAAACCTGGGGATGAACCATATCATAGAATCGTTCAATTTCTGGACGTCCCGCGTGTCCACTTGCATGCACATGATCGGTATCATAAATAGTATGCGTGCGAATCCCCATACGCGCCAGTTTATTATAAAGGAACGAAACGTCTTGTTCGCGTCCCGGAATAATAATCGCACTGAATACGACCGTATCGGTTGGCATAAGTTTCATTTCCTTGACCTGACCACGACACAGACGTGTTAACATTGCAAATTTTTCGCCCTGGGAACCAGTAAGGAATATAGCCTGTTTTTCCGCGGGCAAATCTTTGATTTCGTTAAATTCATATACATCGTCTGCGTTAAGGTATTTATATTCAATACCAATTTCGCGAAATTCCGGCAAACCAACATACGGCACAGGATTTGGATTGCTGCGTTCCTTGATTGCGGCCATACGTCCTGCGGCATGTGCGGCCTCGGCAAACATTTTGATACGTGCCAAGCTACGTGAATAACCGGTCACAATCACGCGTCCCGGTGCATCACGCATAATTTGTGTTAATGTGTCACGAACTTGGATTTCTGTTGTTTGCACTGTTTGGCGCGACACAGATGTTGAATCACACGCGCATGCAATCAGTTTTGGGTCAGAACCAATTTCGCGTAGACGTGCATAATCTGTGCCTGGTTCAATCGGGTTATCATCATTAAATGTCCAATCGCCAGTGTGCAAAATCTTGCCTGCGCCTGTTTTAATGATTAACATTTGCGCTTCGGGCACAGAATGGCTGACGTGGAATGTTTCGATTGTAAACGGTTTCAAATCCAACGTTGCGCCCGCGGCATCAAATTCGATAATATCTTTCTTGGGGTCAAAGTCCATTTCAATCCCGCGAAATGTGCGGCGCAGAATTTCCGCCGGGAAACGCGTGCAGTAAATTGGTTTTTTAAACTTTGGCCAAATGTATTTCAATGCGCCAATATGGTCTTCGTGCCCATGCGTAATGACAAAGGCGATAACATCTTTTTTGCGTTTTTCTAGCCATTTTGTATCACAGTATTGCACATCGCCGGCACCGATTTCTTCTTCCAAGAAACCCATACCGCAATCAACGACAATAAATTTGCCTTTGTATTTATACAGGTACATATTCTGGCCGACGTGTTCCAAACCGCCAAGTGCCATAAAATAAACTTTGTCATCGTTATCATCAGATTCTGGATTGACGTGTTTAGTATTTGATGCGTTAATTGTTAAATCTTCGTAAGAATCCTGTTCTTCGGTTTCAACATGTTTATGTAATTTTACCATTCATATTTTCCTTTTTTTACGTTTAACATTTCCGCAATTCCCAAGATTCCATTACGAATAAAGTCATCACTTTATTTGCAGTGAACCTGGAATTGCGGGACTTTAAAATACTTATGAATAATACATTTGTTTTGCGACAAATACAAGGGGAATTAATAAACGGGGCATTTGCCCCGTTTATTATTTGATACAATGTCCATTATCTGCTTTTCCCAAGAAACGAATACGCCATTTGCAAATGATTTGGATTGTATGTTTTGTTCATAATCCCCAGTGTATCTTCTACGATAACAATTTCTTCGTTTGTCGGAATCATAAAGATTTTTATGCGACTGTCATCAGCACTGATGACAGATTCGCCCACACCCAGACGTGCCAAAGCCTTTTCGTTTTTTTCTGGGTCAAGTTTGATGCCAAGTTCTTCCAGACCTTGGCAGAATTCACCACGCAAAAGCGCATCGTTTTCACCAACGCCTGCGGTAAATACAATCGCATCAACATGCCCCAGTTCCGCCATGAATGCACCGATGTATTTTTTAACACCGTGCGCTTCCATCTTTAAAGCCAATTCACAATCCGGATTGGATTCGCGGTTGCTTTCAACATCGCGACGATCGGCAAAGCATTGTGTGACGGCCAAGTGCCCTGAATCTTTATTCAAATGCTTTGTCATTTGCTCTGGTGATAATTTCAACTCTTCCATAACGTATAGTAATGCGCCCGCATCAACATCGCCCGGACGTGTCCCCATCATCAAACCACCCGTTGGTGTCATGCCAAGCGTAGTATCCACAGCAATTCCATTGCGAATTGCCACACCCGATGCACCAGAACCAATATGCATAGTGATTAAATTGCACTCTTCGGCCGGCTTTCCCAACATAGCCGCCGCACGTTTTGAAACATACAAATGGCTTGTCCCATGGAAACCATAGCGGCGCACACCCAAACCGCGATACCATGAATCAGGCACCGCATAGCGATATGAGTATTCTGGCATAGTTTGCAAGAATGCGGTATCAAACACAGCAACCTGGGTTGCATTTGGTAAAATTTGACATGCACTGTTGATTCCCATTAATGATGCAGGAATATGCAATGGCATCAAATTACGCCATTTTTTTATTTCCTGGATAACTTCATCAGTAATTTCAACCGAAGATGCGTATTTAGAACCACCCATAACAACACGATGACCAACACCTTTGATTTCATTCATGTCGATAGATGCCGCGCGCAACATCTGCATAACGACATTTAACGCCTCGTCATGATCTTTCATATATGTTTCTTTTTGGGTCTTTTCGCCTTTGTATTTTTGGGTAAGGAAAGAATCTTCGGAACCAATTTTTTCTACGTTTCCACTGACAATCTGTTCCTTGGAATCTGCGTCAAAAACCTGATATTTTAAACTGGATGAACCGCAATTAAGCGCCATAACATACATATTACTTCCTTTTGGTTAGATTAAATTACGCCAAAAGGTTAGCACCCAAAAACGTATATTTCAATTAAAAAAATCCCCGCCAAACGGCGGGGGAAGTAGATACGTGTTATGCTGCGTACCTATATCCCTGCAAATCTTCCCATGCACGCCATTGTGCAATGGTCATAGTTTTATCTTTGCCTGGCCTAATGTCCCGTTT
>CAMYXE010000096.1 GCA_947303165.1 uncultured Pseudomonadota bacterium
AATACATAAGGCTAACAAAATATACGCAAATATCAGCCTGATAACCTTGTTAGTCGGGGAATTTTTTGACGATACTTTAATGTGTTGTTTTATTAATAGTTATATGTAATATATTAATACAATGTTATTTTTTGCTTTTAGTAAAGTGTAAGTTTTTTGGTTTCCAATTTGGTATATTATCATGATTTATGGTATTTCTGTGATCGTTTATCTGGCAAACAAAAAATCACGCAATGTAATCAAATAACGATAAACAAATTAAAGAGATTTTAGATTATTCAATCCAAACAGCCGCACGGACATCACTGGTCATGGCACCAAATGGAACAGTCACTTCACTTTTGGTAACGGTGACAGTTCCGTTATTTGCTGTTATGCCTGTTACTATTGCGCCAGAACCAGATTCCACAACATTTGTTGAGGTTAACTTATCTTGTTTTGCCGTGTCTATGGCATTATAAGCGCCGTCAACATAAGACGCCGTTGCTACAACCGCGGTCTTGTCCAGGCTCTGTGGTTGCTCGCCCTCTGCCAGGGCTGGGCTAATCACGGCAAATGCAACAAAAAAATAAAATAACTGTCTCATGTTTCGAATAAAAGCTCTGGAGTTTTGTCTCGTATCATTATACAAGATACCAGCAAATTTGTCCAGTGGCATTATTATTAATTTGCACTGTAATCATCAACGGTTACGGTAATGTCTGTTATATCGCCGCTTGCGGTCCCAGATGTTATGCCTGTGCCTGCAAATGTTGATGTCACAGTACCGGATACAGTGCCAGATATGGCCGTTGATGTTGTGTTTAACGTTACAGATGCTGTGCTTGTGCTATTATCGTTACCCCATTCTGTCAATGTAGCGACCGAAGCAGTTGTCGGCATGTTAACGCTAGCTGTAATTGATGTATCTGACAATGTGGATGTGACATTTCCTGTTGGTGTTCCGGTTACTTCTAATGACACATTGTCTTTCGAAGCGGTTGCATGGTTAATTGTTGCAACAACTCCTGTTTGTGTGGCGGCATTGCTCGCTGTTTCTGAAACTTTGTTGATCGCCTTGATTGCGGCGTTATATGCACCCTTGACATATCCTGCGGTCGCGACATTGTCGTCATGGTCACCTTCTACCGCCAATGCATATTTTGGGGATGTTGTTGCGGTAATGTCTGCTACTGCTTGTGGAACTGCAAGGTTTGCGTTATTAACAGGATTGCCATTCACAATATCTCCTGTTGCCGCATTCGCCAGCAAGGGCAACATTGCCGATGTCGCAATAATCGATATATTTATAAGTTTTTTCATTTTTCCTCTCCGTGTTTTTTTATTTTGGTGCATTAGCTCGCAAAAGAGATTTTTCTAACACGATATAATGCGTTAATTGTCCTTTATGGGGTTGTTGTAACGCCCGGATCCCAATTAGTTTCTACTTTTAATATTTGCCATGTGCCTTCGCCGTTGGTGTTTACGGTATAAACATAACGGCCTGCGGCCGGATTGGCTGGTAAATCTAAACTAATTATAGACGGATCGACATTGGTGCCTTCTGTAACTTTGATTCAATTGTTTCCATGATATGTTTTGTTGGCTGATTCCAAAGAAGCAACTCTTTTTGCTAGTCCTTTATCTGGATTATTAATTGTGTGTTGCAAGGTTTCTACATTGCCGACCAAACCCGTGGCGGGATTATTGCCTTGTGCGGGTACACCAACTGTGGCTTGCAAACTTTCTACCGTGATATCTGAGGCACCAATCTGTCCAGTCAGATCTTCAAGGTCTTGGTTTATTTCTTCTATTTTGGTTGGCAAATTCGCAATATTATCGTCTACATTGATTGTGTTGCCGTCAATATTTATGCCGTCACCAGATTCCAATGTGTCTTGCTTGTTGGCTATCTCTGCTTCTAGGTCAGAAATGCGGTGTTCTAAATCGGATGTTGAGTTGTCACTTGATGCTTGCGTGTAACCCGATGAAATTTTAGAACGTATACCCTTGAACAGGTTTCCGTGCGAACCAGATAATCGCGCAGATGTGGTGTGCCCCGTTGTTTTTGAAACACTTGGACCCTGAGAAACAATGGTTGGCTTTGCCGTTGGTTTTGTGACTGGGTTTAATGTGCGGGCAGACGATGCGCCCTTGGTAGTGACCGATAATTTTGCCGAATTACCGTGGTTGAATTTGTTATAAGAACTGCTGCTGGTTGCGCCACCAAAGTTTTTGACCGCAGGTGCGGTCACGGCCGTGTGCGACAAAAAACCGCCGGTCATTAAAACAACCGCCAAAAACAGCCCTTTTTGATACAATTCTATACCTCTCCCGCGTTATATTATATCATAAAAACGCCCCCAAAACAAACGGTCTGAAAAACATAAAGTTAAAATTTTATGCTTGACTTTCTATGTTTTATATTTTTTATCGGATATTAGGCAAATCGATGAATTGTTGTTGAAATAATTTTTGTGTCTTACTATAATTGTTCTTGTCTGAAAGGGAGTTTTATATGAAAAAGATTCTTGTGCCGGCTGCTGCGGTTTTAATCGTTAATGTTGCAAGTGCCCAAACCGAATACTATGTGTCGGCAAAACTGGGGGGCGGAGACACTATTATTTATGCACACGGTGATACCAAGGTGGGTGACGAATTGGTAGATGCTTTTGACCAGGAATATGGCGTTCCCCATAAATATAGTAATTCTGGACTGTTGTGGGAGGCATCTGGCGCCGTGGGGCTTGATTGGTCGCCGAGCAATATGTATGTAAAAAAGAATCCTTATGATTGGTTCCACCTACGGTTAGAGGCAGAATTTGGGTATAATAATTATCGCGAAGATGGAAAATTGAAACAAAATAACATTGTACAGCATGATGTAGAAATAAAATACGATCATTTTTTTATGCTTGCCAACGGGTATGCAGATTTTAAAATTGACAGTGTTGTCCCATATGTTGGACTTGGTATAGGGTATAGTTTTGGCAAGGAAGAATTAACGATCCGTAATTTGGCAGAATATAATGAATCTATTGATGACGATGGTATCCTTTATGCACTGCATGCTGGGGTTGGTTATAAATATTCTGATATAACAATAGTGGATTTGGGGTACAAACGCGTTTATGCACCAAAAGAGGGCGACGGTCTTGATGTGTTCAGCACAATCAGACTCGGTGTTCGATTCCGTATATAACCCGTTTTTTGGTTAATAAATCCGTTAAGTTGCTTCAGATTTACGGTGTCCCTAGAAAATTGCCAAGAATTATATGCGCATTCGCTACGTCCCCAGAAAAATTTCTGGCTTTTGCCACTAAAATCAATCGTAAATATCTTTGTCATAAAATCAGTATTTAATT
>CAMYXE010000097.1 GCA_947303165.1 uncultured Pseudomonadota bacterium
CAATCATTTCATATTTGCCGACACCGCGAACCAGAAGAATCTGGCAATGGCCACCTGATGCTAACATTAATAAATATGGAAATTTAACATCGGTTTTTGTATTTGAATTATCCGCCGCCGTTGCCGCAAGACGTGGCACCAATGCGTGCCCCTCCAGGTGATTAACCGCAACCAATGGTTTTTCTGTAGATTGTGCAATTCCGGTTGCCGCCATCCAACCAATTAAAACCCCACCAATTAAACCAGGACCGGCCGTTGCCGCAATAACATCAATATCATCTATGGCCAGATTCGCGCGTTCCAATGTTTGCCGTATAACCGTATCAATTGCCAATATATGCGCACGCGCAGCTAATTCTGGCACAACACCACCATATTTTTGATGTTCCGGAATTTGAGAATAAATGATATGCGACAATATATTCTTGTTTGAATCAACAATCGCCGCACTGGTTTCATCACAAGAAGATTCAATCCCCAGACACACAGTTGCACGTTCTGAACCCGCACCAACATTCCCCTGGTGCGATCCCATATCCATTTTAAGAATTGTTTCGTTTTCCGTCATTTTTTTATTTCCAGCAACATTATACCTAAATTATTTTTGTTTTCCATAATTGTGTTAATATATTTTTCGAAATCAGTATCAACCACGCGTTTTGCCCAGCGTGATGCATGACGCAGACGTCCATCAGGCAACAGAAACCCCATATGCCGCACCGCTAAATCTGTACCAATTCTATCGCGAATTTTTGGATTGTCTATAATAAACAGAACTATCATAGGCTTTGATATTTTTAAATTATGGGCATTGGCGTATTGTATATATTCCAAATCTATGGTGCGTGGTGCAAAATCGGTATCAATATTGTATATTGTTTTGATCCATTTTTTCTTGTCGATTTCGACATGACGGCGCGCAGTTTTTGCATAGTGTGCACTAACATTTTCAACCAAATCAGAATTATTTTCTAACCAATCCGTTTCAATAAAATGATTACGATTCAATATATTCGGAACACCATTGAAATATCTGATTTTGTTTAATTTATTAATATCACCATTTGCAAGAGATGTTTCAACAAATGTCACGCAATCAAACGCATCAAATCGTATCAAAGGATCTGTATCAGGTGCAATTTCCTCGCCTAGTGGATTTGAAATGTATTTGCCCCCCAGATAATCAGCACCAATAAAATCGCCAACAACATCGGCCGAACAAGCAACCAATAAAATGAACAAAAATACGCGCCACATTCCTTAGATATTATCTTTTAACTTGATGCCCATAAAGCAAAGTTCTGTTGCATCACGCACGGGCATATCCGCAGAATCAGGCAAGCTGGCGACCTTGTCAACACAGGCGACCAATAAATCTAGATTACTGTCTGATGCGGTTAAAACCTTGGCAGCAGCCAGCCTGCGCTCCAACGAAGCATTTTTCCAATCCTTTAAACGTCCCGTTTCAAGCGCGGTTGATTTGCCAAAAAAGGTAAAGAAACCGAATATTACCGCTAATAAAACCGCGACTCCTACCACAAACCTTAAAAATAATTTCAAAGCTTTTTTCAATTTTACCCCCCACCTTTATTCACATTTCACAACCCAAACATCATAGTCTGGATTTTGCGATGGTGTATCACCCGGATTATTACGATTCATCCAATTACCATATATTTTTCCACCATCTGATTTATATATTTCGATAAAAGCGTAATAATTTTCCGCTTCGAACGGATCGGTTTGACGACAAGACCGAACCAAAATAGAAATTTTTTCAAATTCGATTCTTTGCCCAACCGGAATATCAATAGTTTGCGTTTTACCGGCGGCCTTGTTCATAACACGTAATGTTGCAGTCTTGCGTTCAGTATATGCATATGCATCAGTGATACCTATGGCCGCAACTATAAAACCGATAAACACAAGAAATATTCTTTTCATGTTAATTATATTACAGCCATATTTTTACCAAGTCAAATTGTTAAATTTAAACAACATACTTTTTATTTCTAAAAAAGAAAAGCCCCACAACGTGGGACTTTGATAAATTCGATTGCAAAATTATTTTGCCGACTTTTCCGCAGATGTTGCAGCCAAGTCTTCAACGATACGTGCCTTTTTACCAGACAATTTACGTAAAAAGAACAATTTTGCACGACGAACACGGCCAATACGAACCTTTTCAATTTTTTCGATTGCCGGACTGTAAAGTGGGAATTTGCGTTCCACACCAACGCCATATGATTCACGACGAACAGTGAAAGACGCAGTATTGCCTTCGCCACCATCACGTGCGATAACGACACCTTCGAACAATTGAATACGGAATTTGTCGCCATCTTTGATTTTTACATGCACGCGCAATGTGTCACCCGCCTTGAATTGTGGAATTTTTTTGCCGGCTTTTAATTTTTCAACATTTGCCTGTTCTATTTTTTTAACGATATTCATTTTTTATTTTCCTTTATTAAGTCTGGACGACGTTGTTTAGTTATCTCGTCCGATTGTTGTTTCCGCCACCGTTCTATATTGCCGTGGTGACCGGACAGCAGGACTTCTGGGACACTTTGTCCACGCCATACTGACGGGCGGGTATATAACGGCCATTCAAGCCCCCCGATTTCAAAACTTTCGTTGGTGGTCGATTCCGGACCACCGCCAAGCACATTATCTAACAGACGAACGCAACTGTCAACAAAAACTTGCGCAGCAATTTCACCACCCGACAGTATGTAATCACCAATAGATAATTCCATAATATTGTATTCATCTATGACCCGTTGATCAATTCCTTCGTATCGACCACAGAGCAGGGTAAATACTTTATTTTCGGCATCCGCGGTAAATTTCCGCACCATTTTTTGTTCTAAACGCGGGCCAAGTGGTGAAAAATATATAATTTGGCCCAGATTTTCAATAGAATCAATCGCCGCGCCCAAAACGTCAGGGCGCATAACCATACCCGAACCGCCACCAAATTGTGCATCATCTACACTGCCATAATCATTTATGGCAAAATCGCGAATATTTATCACTTTATACGACCAAATTCCGTCGACCAATGCACGACCAACCACCCCGCCACCAAGTGTGCCGGGAAACATTTCTGGGAAAACGGTCAGTATATTAAAGTGCAATTTTATTTTACCTTGCTTGTTGTTTTATTTTGATCGGTTTTTGCATTTTGCGCAAATATTTTTAAAATTCTTTTTTACGCCTTCAATTACTTTTTCTGT
>CAMYXE010000098.1 GCA_947303165.1 uncultured Pseudomonadota bacterium
TTTTCGACCTGTTCAAGATAAAAATATATTAACTACGACCATTCTTGTCGTTGTTGAATCTTCTCATTGATTTTTATGTGATTTTGTGATATAATACTCGCGATCGAGTGGACGGTTTTGAACCGTCTTTTTTTATTCTGCCCTGGCTCTGTGCTGGGGCTTTTTTTTAATTATTTGGAGGAAACATGGCGAACAATAGTGCCAAATTACTTCGTGCGCGTTTGGCTAAAAATGACGAATTTTACACCCAATATGCAGACGTTGAATTCGAATGCGACCATTACAGGCCGCATTTTTTTAACAAACAAATTTATTGCAACTGTGACACTGGCGATAGTGCCTTTGTGAAATATTTTAACAATCTAAAATCGCAGGGTTTAATCCGAGATGTTTGGCATACTGGTGGCCTGGGTGGAGCCGACTTTCGATGTCCGCAGTCTATTGAACTGCTAAAAAAGGCGGACTTGGTTGTTACCAATCCGCCTTTTTCTTTGTTTCGGGAGTTTATGTCTTTGGTTCTCAAATACAACAAACCTTTCCTTGTCATCTGTAACAAAAATGCCATTGCATATCGTGAGCTGTTTGAGCTGATAAAAACAAACAAGATATGGCCTGGTGTTCGCCGGTGGGCCGGTGGCATGCGTTTTATCGTACCTGATTCTGATCAAACACGAGAGGTGCCGGCAATATGGCTCACAAATTTGGATCACGCTTGCAGGCCTAAGCCATTACATCTGTCTTGCCGCTATACCTCTGGATCTTTTCCCAGATATGACAATGCCGGCGCAATCAATATCGATAAAACCGCATCAATTCCATGCGATTATGATGGCATTATGGGGGTACCAATTACGTTTATTGAAAAATACTGCCCTGCACAATTTGAAATCCTGGGGCTTGATAAAGACTTTACAACGGACGGTGGTGCCGGCATCGTAAATGGTCATCGTATTTATTCAAGAATCTTTATCAGAAAAAGACTTGATACAACCACATAATTTTATAATACTGTAGACATGATAAAACGTATATTGTCATTTGTATTTACCCTTGCAGCAGTTTTTTGCGTTTCGTTTTCTGTCTATGCTTTCGAACCAAAAGATTTAGATTCTTATAGTGCATTTGCCGTCAAGACAATGAAAGCCACTGATACTATTCGATCAAAAAAACAAACACTTGAAATAACTGGCACCAAAGGTTTGGAATCTGTTTTAGGAAAGGAAACAAAATCATTTGAAACATTGTATGTTTATGTCGGCGATAAAACCGTTGAAGAATACAGCACTTCCAAATGGTACTATTACTATCAGCCGTCATGGAACGGGCGTGGTCGTGGCAAATTACATTACACCCGAAACAAAATCACAGAAAAAAGTAAAGTGGATGACACCCTTGTGGTGGCTCGCAAGTCGGATGATAAGTTGTTGATGTTGGTTATCCAGCATGACAATCCCGAAAGGAAAACCATTTTGGAACATCTTGGTGTAAAAGAACCACCAGCAAAAAAATCATGGTGGGCAAGATTGTGGAGTTCTTCTGATACAAAAACTGAAAAATATGAAATTGAAAGTGAAAAATTGGATATTCCGACAGTATCAAATAATCGATGGATACGAATATATTTCACACCTGGGCCGGATTGTGAAAATAACATTATCAAACAAATGAACCAAGCACAAAATGTGGATATGGCCGTTTATTCAATTACCAATCCTGCGATTGTTGATTCTATCTTGGCCGCACACAAACGTGGGGCCAAGATTCGTGTTATCACTGATCGCACGCAGGCCAAAGGCAAAGGTTCTTTGGTTGGCAAATTACGTGATGCCGGTATTCCTGTTGTTACGAATGTAAAACATAAAATCGAACATAATAAGTTCGCTGTATTTGATGGCAAACATATCGTCACAGGTTCTTATAACTGGACCACGAATGCCAGCAAATTTAACAGTGAAAACTGTTTGTTCTTTGATCAGCCCGACAAAGAATACAGCGAACGTTTTAAGTATCTCTGGAAATTGTATAATAAATAATTATGGCATATGCAGTGTGAAGTCATGATACTTTAGGCTGGTGATTCCGTCATCACATACGGCTACTCTAAATATGCCAAAGTATTTTTTTATCATTTCGCCGAGTTCATCTACAAATTGATGCATCTCTTTTATTTCTGGTGGCAGCACATCCACCCCATCAATATCGCAATGACATAAATGCTTATCTCGATATGTCTTTATTTTTGCCAACATACAATCAATTCTGTCACGATCAGCAGCAAAATTTATGCTGTTCAATTTTTCCAACATAATTTCACTCAAATCTTCCTTGTAACCGTTTGACCAAACTCTTCTTGCTGTTGCCATTTTTTCTTTTATAACCGGATAATTTTCAATGCATTTTTCAACAAAAAATCTTAATGTATACTTGTTATCCATCTTTCTTGGTTCTAACATTTTACACAAGTTTAATACCAAGCAATCCCTATAATTCTGTATACACCAACCGACAAAAATATTTTGCGTTTTATCTGGGTCTAAGTTATTACAAAAATCATTATATACTGTACGATGCAATACTATGTTTCCATGTATATTGGCGACATTATTCAAATAATCTTTTGATTCTTCAAATGGCAATTGTTTTACCAGATCGATATTCCATAGTCCTTGTTGCCCCTTTACTTTGGAATATCCATTTAATTTCTTAACAACCTTAAGTTTCCAAGCATAGTTTCCAACTTGCCAATTGCCAAACTCTATTTCTGTTTCGGGTTGTTTATTTATAAAATCTTCCGTTATTTGTATGCAATCAACTATTTTACAAAGCAAGATTGGCGCACCGTATTCCAATTCTTTTTCTGGTATTCTGTATTTTTTTATGAGTTCTTTTTCTCTTGCTGTCGGTTTCTTTAGGGCAGCATGAATCACTAACAGCCCACGATATTTTGTGTGCCAAGATCTTGTTTCGTAATGTTTCAATCCAGTACGGATTGCTGCAGCATAAGGCTGCCAAATTGTTATCGCTTTCATGTTGTAAACCATAGCACACAAATTAAATTAAATCAAATACATAACTCTTCGTATGCGATGTTGTTCTGGTCTATCTGTTGGATCGTTTCTGCGGTGTCGTTTTCATAGTCCGCATAAACTGGTCGGTACAAATAGCAGAAATCATTTGCGGCGGTATTTATTGTGCAGCTTG
>CAMYXE010000099.1 GCA_947303165.1 uncultured Pseudomonadota bacterium
ATACGGGAGAATTATTAAATGGCAATTCAAAAATAGAAACAAAGTTTTCTTGTTCTGCAAGTGGTAATTATGCGGTTTTTGGGGCATCTAATGGAAGTGCGTATAACAGTGGGGAAATTGCTGTATTTTGGTACGGCAACCATTTAGACGTGGTTAAACCAACCAGTAACACCTATTCCACAACTTTGGGTCAAAATTTTGGCCCTGTTATATATTCTGGTATTCCGATAGAATTATCATATGATAAAACCGTTATTAAGATAAATAATTCGTCATATGCCAGTGGCTGGTACGCCGATTACACGGGTATTAATTCCATGTATATATTTGGCGTACATAGAACATCATCAAACAAGTATATGGGGAATATGAGATTGTATTACCTTAAACTATACAATGGTGACACAATTGCCCGCGATTTTATTCCTGTTCTTGACAATAACAATACGCCATGTTTGTATGACAGGGTAAGTGGTGTTTTTTTCTATAATGCGGGGACGGGGCAATTTGTTGCGGGGCCGGTGGTTAGCGAATAATGAAAAAACTTATTTTGTTTTTATCATTCGTTTTTGTTGCGCGTCCCGTGTTTGCAGAATTTATGTGTGATGACGCGGTGAAATATACAGCAACGTATCGCATAAATTCTTATACCTGCAATTCGGGTGAATTTTTGCCGGCAAATACTTTGGGGTGCGTGACGTGCCCAAATGGTTTTACATGTCCGGGTGGAACATTTGATTTTAACCCCAATTATTTCCAAGGTTTAAACATAGATACAGTTAATAATATACCCGGCACACAAATAAACAATATATGTGCGGATAATTTTGTTGGACGATGGGCTGCGATTTATACCGCGAACCAACATACTTGCAATCCCGGATACTATATGCCGGCGAATACAGATGGGTGTGTTATATGTCCGGCAAACAGTTACTGTGCGGGTGGAACATATACATTTAATGAAACAATTCCCCAAGGTATCGTTGCATGTGCGGCGGGGTTATATGCACCAAGTGGTATGTGGGAATTGGCACAATGCGGGCATATCCTGCATATTGGTGAAAATGTTCTTTACCTGCGCGCGACAAAAAAGACATCGCACGCATTGCATTTCGATATAGACCACGATGGCATTGCCGATTATTTTGGAAATATGACAACGGCAAATGTTCCAATGCACAATGGCAATACTCACAGTCTTAGAGTATTCAAGGACGGTATTATATATTCCATATATGACGATACAATTACCGTTCCAGAATAACCGTTATTTTTTCACACAGCCCACAATTTGAATTATGAATGTATGGGCTCTGGTCATTTATTTGCCGTTTTCAACAATAACCCATTTTTCGCCATCAAACCCCAGGTGAAAATACTCGCCTGTTCCAATGCCACCAATTGTATGACCACAAAACTTTAATATTGCACGTGTAATGCCACCATGTGACGAAATCGCAATATTTTTATAATCTGTTTTCAAGATATCTTGCATCGCCGATGTCACACGCGCGAATGTTTCCGCACTGGCCTTAATATCTTCTGGATTATCCATTTCCCAAGTATAAAACACCGCATCACCGAACCGATCATCAATAATCAGCGGAACCCCAGGATGTTTTTCGGCAACAATTTCTGCCGTGTGACGTGAACGCTCATGTGGTGACACATAGAAAACATCTATGGGTGCATTGGCCAAATCATTGGCCAGCCTGTTTGCCTCGGCTATGCCCTCGTCAGTTAGATGTCGTCCAGACATTAAACTGTGGCGCAGATTCTCATCAGTTGCATTGGTTTTTCCATGACGGAATAAATAAAGATTGCGAATAAAATTCATTAAATTATGCTTTTTTCTGTGTGTTTGGCACATCATCAATTTTGCGCGTCATTTTTAAAAACTTTTCAGCACGCAATTCTGGCAATTTTTCTGGATCGGTTTTTTGCAGTAATTTTATCTGTTCACTAACCGCATTGGCCAGGTTTTCCATTGTTGTTTGCCAATCATTATGTGCACCACCAACGGGTTCGGCAATAATCTTGTCAATAACACGCATTTCCATCATGTCATTTGCGGTCAGTTTCATTGCCTCGGCCGCGGTGGCCTTGAACTTATTATCTTTCCATAAAATACTTGCACAAGATTCCGGGGCAATAACCGAATAAATTGCATTTTCCAACATTAACACACGGTCGCCTGTTCCAATTGCTATGGCGCCACCTGAACCACCCTCGCCCACATTAACGGCGACATACGGTGTTTTTATGGAAAGTCCCGTTTGGATTGATGACGCAACCGCCTCGGACTGGCCACGTTCTTCGGCCGCGCCACCCGCAAATGCCCCCGCCGTATCAAACAATGATATAACCGGCAAATTAAACCGTTCTGCCAAACGCATCAGACGTTGCGCCTTGCGGTAACCTTCGGGATTTGGCATTCCAAAACGATGCAGCTGACGGGTTTCAATTGTACGACCCTTTTCTTGTCCCAAAATCACCGCAGGAAAGCCGTTCCAAAAGCCAAGACCGCCACACATTGCCGCATCTTCGCCAAACAATCTGTCACCCGCAAGGTATGTCCAATCATCAACTATACCGTTTATATAATCCAAGAAATGCGGGCGATTTTCATTACGCGCAAGCAATACTTTATCATACGCCACATTTTCCCCAACCCCACGTGATTTCTTAGAAACATCGGATACCGCAGGTGTCTGAACAGATATTTCATGCACAGGACGCGATTTATGCATCAATACCGCAAGAATCTTTTCCAAACGTGATTTTAATTCAGTTCGCGGAACAACAATATCAACCATTCCGTGTTCGTACAAATAATCGGCCGTTTGGAAATTTGCCGGCAATTTTTCACGTATATTTTGTTCTATGACACGACGCCCCGCAAATCCGATACGGGCGCCGGCCTCGGCAATATTTATATCGCCCAACATTGCAAAAGATGCCGTCACACCACCATATGTCGGGTCAGTTAACAACACAATATAAGGTATTTTTGCCGCATGTAATTTATTTACCGCAACCGTAGTCCGCGCCATCTGCATCAAGGACAAAATATTTTCTTGCATACGGGCACCGCCACTGCATGCGACCATAATAAGTGGTTGATGATTTTCAATTGCGTGTTCC
>CAMYXE010000100.1 GCA_947303165.1 uncultured Pseudomonadota bacterium
GTTTGTATATGCGGGCGTTGGAACGTATGGCGCAAGAATTTGCTGTATTACATAAAATGGATGTTGATGCTGCATCTGAAAAAATAGAAGACATTTTGGGAATTCCAAAAGAGATTGATCTTAATGCAGCCGATGATGAAGACGAAGAAGATTTTGAGGAACCAGACGAAGGTTGACGGCTATTAAGAAAACCGCCGGAATATTGGCGTTTTTTTTATTTACCTTTTTGCAATTGTTCGAAATAGTTATGTATGTCTGCGCGTTTGTTTGCCAGTTCTTGATTGGCGCGCATAGCTTCCTGATATTCAATTGTTTTTAATAGTGAATCTTGAGTTTTGGCATTTATTGTGGATTGTGCTTTCTGAAATTGACGTTCTTGGTGTCCCTTTTTTATTGGACCATACAGAATGACGGCAATTACTGTCAAACCCGCGATAAATTTTAATAAATCTCCCAGTGTTGCTTTTGGCTCAGTTGAATGGGGTGTCATTTTTATCTCCTTTTTACATTACAAAGTCTTCGCCAAGATATACTTTTTTCACCATTTCATCGCTGATGATTTCGTCACTGGTCCCATGTTTTAAAATCATACCGTCATGCAACACATAACTGCGGTCGGTAATTCCAAGTGTTTCACGAACATTATGGTCCGTTATAATCACGCCTAAACCACGGTTTTTAAGTTGTGATACCAATCCGCGGATTTCATTCACGGCAATCGGGTCGATTCCTGCAAAAGGTTCGTCCAATAGAATGAACTTTGGGTCGTTTGCCAACGCACGTGCAATTTCTGTACGGCGACGTTCACCACCTGATAGTGAAGTTGCTGGGCTGTTGCGTAAATGTGATATAGAAAATTCTTCTAATAATGCATCTAATTTCTGCTTACGTTTTTTTCGGTCTGGTTCAACCAATTCCAAAATTGCCATAATATTTTGTTCCACAGTCAAACCACGGAATACACTATTTTCCTGGGGCAGATATCCAATGTGTAAACGCGCCCTTTGATAGAATGGCAGGTGAGTTATGTCTTGGGAATTAAGAAATAT
This sequence comes from uncultured Pseudomonadota bacterium, assembly GCA_947303165.1. Taxonomy (GTDB): domain Bacteria; phylum Pseudomonadota; class Alphaproteobacteria; order Rs-D84; family Rs-D84; genus Enterousia. Next base: position 1,050 of record CAMYXE010000100.1, read on the forward strand.
TTGGCCACCTGTGGCACGCAACTGACCTGTGATACAGTAAAAAGCCGTTGTTTTTCCTGCACCGTTTGGTCCCAATAAACCAACTGATTCACCCTGGCGCGCGATCATAGATATATCGCGTAATACCACGCGTTTACCATATGTTTTGGACAAGTGTTCAATTTTTAAAACGGACTGTTTCATATTTGCACCACCAATTCGTTTGTGTGTAATTCTTTTTTATCAGAAGATATCACGTGGACATTTCCGATAAGTTTTACAGTTTTTTTGACATGATTAAATTCGCCACGGTTTGCTGAAAAATTAATTTTATTTTTCTTGCCGTTTTGGTTTTGTGTTGTATAGCCAGTAACGTTATCAAGATAGATTATATCTGGCGTGTCGTATTCTTGGCGACCTGTGTCAGCGGATATTTTGAATGGTTCGCCATTTTTATCAACGCCGGCAAACGAGGCGCCAGACATTTTAAATTGATTGGTTATGACATCGTTCATATTAATGGCCGATATTGGTGACCATAATAATTGGTGTGTGAACAATGCGCCCGCAACCAGTGCAGCAACCATAACCAACCCCCAACCTGTGAAGAAAAACTGCCACAGACGTTGCCAACGTTTATGTTTGCTAAGAATAATAAAATTGCGTTTATCTTTTGCCATATGCCTATATGTTAATCTGCAATAAATAAAAAAGCAATTTTTTATATTTGTTCAATAAATATTTTTATGATATAATGTTCAGCAAGAGAGAGTTTCCTTGATGAAAAAATTTATGGCTCTTTTTGGAGTTGTGGTTGTTGTAGTGGAGGTAAGTGGCGCGTTTGGTGCGGCCACTGTGTTGACACCTAAAAAAGCAAATTCTGTAGCAAAGCGTGAAGAATCTTCATCTGTAACCAGTATGGGGGGCAGTTTGTTGCCAACCGCAATGGGATTGGTCGGGGGCGTTATGCAATTAACTCAACAGCAAAAAGCATTGGCGGCGGAATGTGAACCAACTGATAAAGAAGTGACGTTTGTTAACAACCTGGTCAAGGAATGGGCGATTGCTGGTGCGGCGAATCCCTTGGAAACTGGCGGTTTTGGTGGTGGTATTATCGGATGTGATGGTGTTCAGTATGCTGATACGGTAAGGGAGTCCATCGCGTATTCTGATTCAAGTTTAATATGTTACGACACCTTTTCAGATAAAGATGCGCATGGTGCTGTTTGGGCGGGTTTTCCTAAAGCCGCGGTTGTGACATACTGTTCTGATGACCCTAATTCTTATTCGTGTTCGGCAAGTAAGAAGAAAAAAGTTACAAATTTATACGATATTTTTGAAAAAATTGATTTTGATGAAAAGGATTATACCAAGTCCGAAGCTTCCCAAGCGGCGGCATTGTTACAAAAGTCTGCGAATTGTTCGGGATCAAAATTGGCGGCAAAAAGATTAGAATCTTTTGGTGGGTTTATTACAGGTGCTATTGGTAACATGGGACAAAAAACAAATACTGGATCAGTTATGGAGGCGGTGTCTGGTGTCGTGGGTTCGTCTGGACTTGGCGGTTTGGGTAATTTGGCGGGTATTGCAACCCAGTTTTTAGATAGATAACGTCTCGTCGTGTTAAAAAAATATATTTCGCATTGTTTTTTGCTTTACTAAAACTAGTATTATGCGTATAATGGTGTTGTCAAGGTAAGAGAAAGGATTTTTTATGAGAATGCAGTTTGATATTTCTAGCGTAATTGTTGCGCGTGTATTGGTGTTGGCATCGGTGCTTGCTGTGGCGGCTTGTGCCAAATCAAACGTTGATTCTGAAAATACTGGCGTGGTATCTACACCAACGGTTGATTATGTTGAAAGGTTGGATGTTTATTCTGCACCGCACAAAGATTCTTTCCTTAATCAGTTGGCTATGAATTATCGTTCTTACGCTATATATAACGCACGTACTAGTGGTTTCCCAGATGTTGGCGAGTTGTTTGCAAACAAGGCTGTGGCGGCTTTTTCTGGTGAGGTCCCCTTCCCAGAAAGTTTGGACAATTGGGGTATCTCGGATGAACAGACAGCCGGCAGAGGAAGGCGTGGAAACAGCTTTTATTC
>CAMYXE010000101.1 GCA_947303165.1 uncultured Pseudomonadota bacterium
CATAAATAGTGTCATTTATTTACAGCTTATTCTGACATTTTTGTTTTATTTTTCAAGATTTTGTTTACGAATATGTGATTTCGATAAATTAGTATCTGTTCGTGCAATTTATTAGTATTTTGCACGTAATTTACCCTTTTGTGAATAAAGAAGAGAGCAATAAAAACGGCGTAATACCGTGCCCTTAATCGTTAAATAATTATATCACAGAACGGCGAAAAAACAAGAGACTATAAGTCGCGTATAGCATAAATATGCAAAAATTAGCTAAACATGTTCTTGCAAGGGTAGGTTAAATGTGATACAACTTGCGGTGGATTAGCGGTTAAGATTGATAAAAAAAACGAGAGGTTTTTCAATATGCGACATATCGTTGACAGTGTAAAAGCGCAGTTATTAGAATATTCCAAAAAATCTTTTGAGAAAGATGGGTATGATTTTTGGAATAACCATATCAAATATGTTTTTAAGAATGCTCATGATTTAGCTGTTGAACGTGGTGCTGATGTAGAAGTTTGTGAATTAGCCGCTTTATTTCATGATATGGCCATGGTTGCTGATTTTGGGCCACGAGAAGAACACGAAAAATACGGTGCGCAAATGGCGCGTTCCATGCTCGCAGAACTAGGCTATCCAAATAACAAGATAGATTTGGTAGAAAAGTGTGTTTTAAATCATCGTAGCAGTGGCGGAAGGACACGTAATACGGCAGAAGAACAAATAATTGCTGATGCTGATGTTATAGCACATTTTGATAGCATACCATCTTTGTTTAGTTTGGCCTATAATAAAATCAATTTACCAATGGAAGAAGGCAAAGAGTTTGTAAAAAATAAACTGACAAGAGATTATAATAAATTAAGCCCCGAGGGTCAAAAAGATCTTAAAGAAAGGTTTCAAACAATAATGAATGTGTTGTTTGTAGATTAAAAGGATTTACAATGAATATTGTTTTTTGTCATGGTTGTATGGGTGCAAGATACGATTGGAATAAACGGACTTATGATGCGGCTGGTTGGTGGGCAGATTGGTTGCAGTTTATGGTTGAACTTGAACACGATATTATTATGCAAAGACCATACTTTCCGCATGCTCATATATTATTGATGAAATATGACGAATGGGAAAAGATAATGGATAAGCAGGATATCAATGAAGATACTGTTTTGATTGGACATTCTGCAGGTGGCGGTTTTGTATTGAAATATTTATCAAAACATCCTGAATTAAAAGTTCGTCAGGTTGTACTGGTTGCACCATACATAGATACAGAGAATGTATGTACGTCTGGTTTTTATCACGATATGAATTTGAGTAATGATTTAATTGCACAAACAAAAAATGGAATTGATTTGATGATTTCTGACGATGATGCGCCAGGGATAATAAAAAGTTTTGATAAAATAACAAATAATATCCCAGACATTAGTGTTCATAAGTTTTCTGGTCGTGGCCATTTAAATGGTGGTGAATTACCAGAAATAATGTCGATAATAAAGTGGTAATACTCGCATTCGAACTAAGAGAAAGGATTATTTATGAAAAAGGATTTTTATATATTCAGGCATGGTCAAACCGATTACAATGTAGAAAAAAGAGTACAAAGTTTCTTAGACATTCCACTGAATAACGTGGGAATTGAACAAGCACAGGCTTTGGCCAAGAATTTAACAAGTGTCAAATTTGATTGTATTTATAGTTCTACATTATCAAGAGCTTTGGAAACTGCCAAAATTGTTGTTGGTAAACAACCAATAAAAATTATAAACGATCCGGGGTTGCGCGAAAGAAATCTTGGGGTGCTTTGCGGTAAAATCATGAATCTTACAGATGCACCTGCAGATACGCCGGTTGATTTGACCAAAGAAAAGGTGGATATGCCTGCGGCTCTTTTATTTAATGATGATTATGCCCCAGAAAATGGCGAAAGCGATAATGAATTCATTAAACGTGTTTGTGATACTATGATAAAGATCGCGAAAAACACAGATGCAAAAACAGTTGGAATCGCCACACATGGCGGTGTAATCGGCGCTCTGGTGCGCCATTTTACAGATCTAAATTTCAGTGGCATGCCAAATGCAGAATACATCAAAATGCAGTGGGACGGTAAAAGTTTCAAGCTGCCAGAGATACCACATTGGTTATTAAAAACAAATCAGGTTACGGTATAAAAATGTCCGTTCAATACCCGAAATAATACCAACGTATTGACTTTTGAGAAAAATGCTCTATAATAAAAGGAACATGAAAAACGAAAGTATGATTTTTGCTACTTTTGATTCCTCATTGTTCGGCTGCGGCGAACGATGGTGTTTGTAATATTTTCTAAAAATAAATCAGCTCTTAAAAAATAAAACAATACGGTCCGGTTGGAGGGCTTGTGCTTGGTGATTTCTGGCACCCGTTCAATCGATCCATACAAACACAAAAGGATTATAAAATGAAAATATCATACAATAAAAAATGTTCGGGACAGCTGCAGATTTCTCAACATACCGCTTATAATTTGCGCCTAAAAGAGGAAATAAGTGCAGTAAGTGTCGATTTAGGTAAAAACACATCTGGGGAATTCGACTTTCAAGATGAAAAAAATATAGAGATTTCCGGTGATGTTTCTAATGTGCGGTTGCTTTTTAACAGTAAAGCGAACTATATAGCTTTATCCGTTGCGGAAATGTGTGGAAGTTTTGATTTTTCCGGGGTGCGCATTCTTTATATTGACCATTGCGACATATCCAAAGCAACCATCAAATTCAATCCAAATGCACGATTCATAGACCTTTATAGGACCAAAGGATTGCGCGGCTATCTGGATTTCAGCAATGTTAGGCGAAGAAACCGAAGCACCTTGTTTGGACGGGGTTTCTGGGATCAAATTCAATCCCAACGGATTGGTTTTCGGTATTTCTGATGCCAAAAGACGGCTATTAGAATCTGCATACCTGAAACACGAAAGAAACAGTTAAAACCAAAAGGAATAAAATATGAAAAACCAAAATGAAAAAGTAATGCTGACCGGTGTGCGTCCAAGTGGAAACCTGACTTTGGGGAACTATTTGGGGGCAATTAAGAACTTTGTAACGCGTCAGAGCCAATATAAAAGTTATATTTTTGCGGCGGACTT
>CAMYXE010000102.1 GCA_947303165.1 uncultured Pseudomonadota bacterium
AAATCAAATTCCTGATATAGACATCATTAAAAATTTAGATGGGTTAATCATATATAAAACAACGCTTGAATTTTCTAAATTAAAATTATCATGTTTTAACAATACCTACCAAGTTATAGCGATGACTGCCACTGACCCGACGGCATCTTATGAAACAGCATTGGAACAATTTACAAACAAAATTAAATTGAATTTGGTTGGTATTTCAAATAATATAAATCTATCAAAATCTAAATCTTTCAAAATATTACCGTTTGATCGCAATTCCCCGACAAGTATTGATTATGGCATTATTCAAAATCTGGAACACCGCATTGAACACGCGCTTGGAATAACGGTTGCATTAAAAAAACATGACTTTGATATAATTTTATCAAGGCGTAGCGAAGATCTGTTTTTATTATTGTTTAAACTAACTTATAATAGGTTAACAGAAAAAGATATTCCCCAGGGTGCGTTACGTCCAGAATTGTGCAATATTATGGTATCGATTTCTGACTTAAAACCAACCGATATTATCATAGATCCATTTTGTGGCCATGGTTCAATTCCAAAAGAAATTGTTAAACATTTTGATTATAATATGTTGTTTGCAAGTGATATAGACGAAACCTTGATAAACAAACTGAAAAGCGAATTCAAAAAGAACAAGAAGAACCTTTTTATCAAACAACGTGATGCGTTGAATCTGGAATACTTTGAAAATGGTTTCTTTGACAAGATAATAACGGACCCGCCATGGAATGCATACAATGTAAAAAATATAGATTTCTCATTGTATTATGGAAATATGTTAAAAGAATTTCACAGAATATTAAAACCAAACGGTATTTGTACCATACTAATGGGCAATGTGAGCGAATTTGAAAAAGCACTGGCCTTAACCAATTTCAAATTATTAGAGAAATATGGAATTCTTGTTAACGGCAAAAAAGCAAATGTTTACAAACTTATGAAACACTGAATATATGTTAATGTGAATATTCATCCTTGCGGAGCTTGCGTGTCCCGGCCACTGTTAACCCGAACCCTATCAACCCCTGGGCCAAAAGCGTCCCAAGTCCCATGCGAAATGGTGTGTCATCAAATAGGTAAACTTTAAAGATATGGTCACTCGGATGTTCTTTCTCATACGCGTTTATTACACACCGCTTATACATGTTGGCGGTAAAGTCGGCGGAATATTTTGCCGTAAATGAACAAACACAGCCAGAAAGTATCAATACCCAGGGTTTTATTTTAGTAAATTTGTTGTGCTTTACCCCCTGTGCATTATCAATTTTTGGCTGTTGCAAATTTGATTGCTCTAAATTAGTTGCCATAATAACACCTTTTTCTTTTGTCTATGTCTAAAACTAGCACAAAAAATAAAAAGTCAAGCCTTTCATGTTATTTATATACGCATTGCGCCTTGGCTTCAATGTCACAATCAAAAATATCACTTATTTTTTAACAATTTTTTCGCATGGCGCAGGATGCGTGCAAATGTTGTTTCGCGCACAGATGAATGTATTGTATCTGTGCCAATATATGATTTAATTTCATGGTATATTTTACGATATTCTTTTCTACATGATGCGTCAAAGCCGATATATTTAAGGCATCGTATCAAAGAATATGCATCATCCCATGTCCATGCCTTATAACGGTATGTGTCACCTAACCCACGCAGACGCGTTGGTTTTGCAACCATCATTGGTAATTCGACATAAGCATCCCCTTTATGCACAGCGGTTTGAAAATCAATCAATTTTAAATGCCCACCAACCCATACAAGGTTATCGGGTCTTATATCTCTATGCACAACGGTTGATTTTTTCATAGCCACGAAAATTTCATAGATATCTTGCAGCATCTTCTGACGAATTTTTGGTGTTATTTCACCATTGATGTGCATAGCCGTTAAACTTTTACCCTTGATAAATTCATTGGCAAAGAAGCGCATTTGTTCATCATCGTGAAAATACAATGGTTGCAGAAAATGTACTGGATCAATATTGTATAATTCTAATCCCATTTTATATTCGTTTTCGCATAAGCCCGGGTGACGGCAACTTTTTATAAATAATCTGTGACCATTTTTGTCATTTGCGGTCATAAACAAGTTATAAACCCGTTGTAAAACAAGGCGAATATTTGTAAAACCATAATGTTTTTCCATAAAATCACGCACATTAAAAAAATGCACGGTTATATCATTATTGTGCATAACGGTCCAGTCGCTGCGATGTGACATGTTTTCCAATTCGCGGTCAACAAGATTTATTTTTTCTGCCATAACAATCCCCGCTTATGATTAATGATTTTATTCCTATACACATAAAAAATCAATTGGAAATACAGATGATACAAAGCTTCGCGAAAAAGATTTACCGGGCTTTGTGCCAGTTCGATAAATATGTTATCAAGATTAATGTACAACCAAATAAAGGATAAACAACCGCCTTTGGCGATACCCCCAATGATAAAAATTCGGCCAATAATATTGTAATAACATTTATTATTGATGTGATAAAAATCTGACGTCTAGATAGGCGCAACGCTTTACCCAATGCGATCGGTGCCAATACTGATATATAGATTAATAATGACGTTAACGACAACACCAAAACCTGGTTAAATACCAATGCAATTAACATTGCCAGCACATATGTAATTAACGACGCAAATCTAATTAATTTTTTTGCGTTGTATTTGTTGTTAGAAAACGGTTTTATAATATCATTAGATATGGCGGTTATTGAATTCAAAATATACGAATCTAATGTTGATATAATGGCCGCCAAGGCCGCAATTATTGCCAAGAAACCATATGTTGGGAAATGATCGCGAAAGAATAAAGGAATTGCCTGTTCTGAATCTGCTAATACAATATTATTATTTCCCAAATATATGCCGACATAAGCTGCTGCGATTGCGATGCTACAATAAAACACACCACCCATCAATAATCCAAACCTGCCCTGACGTGGATTTTTTGCCGATTTTATCCGCAAATTTATATCCTGGGACAACGGTGTAAATATTATAGGTATCGCAAACAAAATTATATAATCCAATGGCATAGTAACAAATTCGTGCGTTACATTATCAGCTACCAACGCCCCACTATGC
>CAMYXE010000103.1 GCA_947303165.1 uncultured Pseudomonadota bacterium
CCTTGTGCATTGTTACCTGTGGACGCAAAGACAGCTTCCACGATACTTCCCCATCTATTTCAATTGGCAATCCAGTAGAACCACGCAACACTCCTAACAAATTTTTGCGTAAACTGTTCATGTCAATTTCAGACAACGCAACAATTACCGCAACAGTTAAAACGGCAAAGAACAGAAATACAACTCGCGCAATAACTAAAAATTTTTTCTTTTTTGTCATGTTAATCACCCATTACGGTAACGGCAACTCCAATAAATGCATTACCGGTTTCATAAAATCTGGTACAGGGGCACGGAATGTCATTATTTTCCCAGTGGTTGGATGCTGAATTGTCAATTTATATGCAAACAAAAATAAATTTTTGGTTGATAGTACAGATTTCAAACCGACATCCATTTCTCTTTCGCGACCATATAAATCATCCCCAACAATAGGTGCCCCCAAACAAAACGCGCTATGCAACCGCAATTGATGGGTCCGCCCTGTCTTTGGCAAAAATAAAACCCATGTTAACATCCCAGACGCACGTGCTAAAACCTCATATTCTGTAATCGCATGGTGAGGATGCGCGCCCGTTCCATTTTCTCGTGCTGGCGAATCAAAAACACGTCCTTTTAACAAATAATTATCTATTACACCACGTGTTTCAACGACATCACCATTCAGCAATGCCAAATACTCTTTATGTGCAATTTTATTTTGAAAAGTACGTGATAATACTTGGGCGGCTTTTTGAGTTTTTGCCACAACCAACAAACCACTTGTTTCCATATCTAAACGGTGAACCAATGATATCTTTGCGTATGGGAACAATGCTGTCGCCATCTTGTCTATGGATTTACGAATACCTGTTCCACCCTGCACTGCAAGTCCAGCAGGCTTATTAAACACAACTATGTCATCATCATTATGAATAATTGTCTTGCGCAACGCCTCTAAATCAGACAAGGAAAAATTTTCTCCAGACTCGTCTTTCTTTGGGGCTACAGCATACCCAGCGATAGTCGGTGGCACACGTACCGCATCTCCTTCATGCAACACTTCCGTTCCCTTGGCACGTTTGGAATTAACACGAATTTGCCCCCCACGGCAAAGACGATAAAACTCACGCTGAGGCATCGACGGGAAATGCCGTAAAAACCACCGCAACAGACGTGTTCCATCTTCAACCGGTGAAACAATCACAGAATCAGCCATACACTATTCGCCATATGTTACTTTTACGACATTCTTGCCATTTCCAAGATTACATGTTCCGGTTGCGCCCCCCTGTTTGCCATCAGAATTTATATATCCAACCGAATCAGTCCATGCTTTTGTCACAAAATATTCACAATCTGTATCAGAAAGCCCAGTAATAGAAACTATAAATTGCCGGCTGTTTGCAGGATTTACCGCTAATTCATAAGTGCCACCATATGCATTCTTGGACGACATGCCAATCGCACCAAATATAGTGGAATTATTTATATGTGAAAAATCATCATATTCACCTAAAAGTTGTCGCACTCCCGTTACAATTTGCAAAACTTCTTCATTCACTGTATTCCGCTTTTGCGTACGCATTGCGGTTGAAATCATGCCTATGGCGCCGACAGTTATGATTCCCATAATAGCCAACACCCCAAGCATTTCTATCATAGAACGACCAGATTCACATTTCATTTTTTATTCCTTTATTTGCTATTTTCATACTTTTATTCTATCATAAAAGGTATGAATATTCAATTCCGCGATTTAATTGCCAACGCCCCTAATTCACCAGGGGTGTATCGCATGTACAGTAATGATAATACCTTGTTGTACGTTGGCAAGGCAAAAAATCTTGCTAAACGTTTAATGCAATATGTCGATGTGTCCAAATTGGAATTACATAAACAAATCATGCGCTCTTTGGTCACACGCGTTGAATGGGAAATAACCGCCACAGAATCAGACGCACTGTTATTGGAAGAAAAACTTATTAAAACCCAAAAACCAAAATATAACATCATGCTAACCGATGGCAAAATGTATCCAATGTTGGCGTTAACCAATCATAAATTTCCACGTCTTTTAAAATTTCGTGGAAAAATATCACAACGGCGTGATGTTTATGGTCCATATCCTTCGGTCCAGGCATTAAACGAAACGATAAAAATGATACAAAAAGTATGCCACCTGCGGACATGCACCGATACATTTATGCGAAATCGCACACGGCCATGCCTGTTATATCAAATTGGACGATGCAGTGGTCCATGCACAAACAATGTTCCTGAATATGGTAACGATGTGAAATTAGCACGTAGAATTTTAACCGGCGATAGCGAACCAATCATCGCCGAATTATCAAAACAAATGAAAAAACTATCCGATGAAATGGACTATGAAAACGCTGGTATTATCCGTGATAAAATTACCGCGTTGACTAAAACCTCCGTTCGCGGTATGCACCAGAATTCAACGTATAGCACAAAACAGCAAGATAACATAGATTGGGACAAAACTGTTTCAGAAATGGAAAAATGGATTGGTAAAAAAATAACTTACGCAGGTGTGTTTGATAATTCTCATTTATTTGGAACGAACCCTGTGGGGGCAATGATAACATTTGGCCACAAAGGATTTATAAAAAATGGATACCGCCACTTTAAATTGCACGACCGCGCGCGTGCAGGAAACGATATCGCTATGATGGAAGAATTTATTTCACGTGCGGTCGAAAATAGTCCTGAACTTGACTTAATAATTGTTGATGGCGGTCGCGCCCAATGGAACATTGCGCACAAGGTCGCATCAAATATAACCGTAATCGGTGTAACCAAGGGCGAAGTCCGTAATGGCGATGAACATTTTATTATGCCCGACGGAACCGAATACAACACTATGCCAAAAGATTCAAAATTATTTTTACTGTTACGTCGTGTTCGTGACGAAGCGCACCGATTCGTCATAACATATCATCGAACAACTCGCGCTAAATCCATGACCGGTTCATGTCTTGATGAAATAGAAGGTATCGGCCCTGCCCGAAAAAAACTCTTATTACATCATTTCGGTTCTGTACATGGAATAATGGATGCAGATATAAACTCTTTGACACGTGTTCCAGGACTTG
>CAMYXE010000104.1 GCA_947303165.1 uncultured Pseudomonadota bacterium
AGTCCCCAGTGATATATTGTTCCAAACTGGGTCATATAAGTTATCCGCCGAAGGTAAAAATCAAATTCGCCTTATATCAAATGTTATCAAAGGACTAGAATCCAAGATACCAACTGATATAGATTGGATTATACGTGTTGACGGCCATACCGATAAACAACCTGTTATCCCGGGCAATCGCAGATATGCCGACAATATGCATCTGTCATTGTTGCGCGCGCGCGCGGTAATGAATGAACTTATCCGCGATGGCGTATCGGCACGACGTTTGGTTCCCAGTGGATTCGGCGATTTGCACCCAATTGAATTAGGGACGGATAAAGAAAGCATGCAGAAAAATCGTCGTATAGAATTACAATTAACTAATAAATAATGGTTAGTATCAGTAAAGAAAACGGTTGCGATATTGCAACCGTTTTTTACGCATCAAATAGATTTTTACAATTTCTTAATTGACGACACATCGACTTCTATCATAGATGCACCATTTTTATCAACCTCACCCCACACTTCGACATAATCATTGGTTGAAACGGTCAACCCACCCCAACCTTCTTCATCTATTTCCAGATTGATTGTTCCAGTTGTGTCTTGGAACACATAGGAATTTTCACCATTTTGGCGCAACAAATATCCGCGAATAATAACCGGACTATTATCAGCCAAACCGCGAACCTGCTCTACAGTCATAACCTCCATCATATTATTATTGGCATTATTTGCCATAGTTCCAGAACCTGCAAACGCCGTCACCGATACAAATGCGCTCATTACCGCAATCATTGATATTTTCTTCATTGTTTTTTCCTTTGGTTGTAAGTTATGTGCTTTTAACACATCCACATTATACTTCAATATGCCCAAGAAATACCTAGGTATGGTTTCGGCATCTGTCACTTGAATTTATATAAAATTTTATTAATATGTTAACCAAATAAAGGCAAAATTAAATGGCAGAAGAAAAGAAATCATACGGATCCGGGTGTGTTGTTAATTGTCTAAAAGTTGTCATACTGTGCGCTATTGCTGGTATTTTAATTAACGAATGCCAACGCTCTGAGATACGACTTGAAAACGACAAACGCAAATATTACCAGAATATAATTCAAGATAACACCCCTACAAACCACATCATTCAATGGCGAAAGGCAAGGAATATTTCACATTAAAGTATCTGATGCAACGTCGCACCGTTCTGATTCAACCAACGTTTTGCTCGTTCAACACCAAAACCATAAAGTTCTCTAACTTGAACCCAAAATTCTGGCGAATGATCCATATGTTTCACATGCGACAATTCATGCATAACCACATAACGCATAACATCATACGGTGCAAAAGCTAACCGCCACGAAAAGGACATTGTCCCCGTTGTCGAACAAGACCCCCAGCGCGACGAAGTATCTCGCAAACAAATTCTTCTCGGCCAAAATTCACGTGGCGTGCGACGTATCAAAATTTTTATTTCTTTTAACAATTCTGATTTAACAAAATTTCGAACACGACTTTCCAACAGCCTGATATCACCACCAACATACAACGTATAATTTCCGTCATCGTTTAATACAAATTTATTTGCACGAATCGACTCGTCATATACAACTATCACATCTTTGTCTAAAAAACGAAAAATATCACCCGATTTCAAATGAGATTTTTTTGGCGCATTCATAAAAAAATGTTCCAACCAACGCCGTTTTTGTTCCACAAATTTCATCGCCGTTGCATTTGACGCTACCCATGGACGAGATATATCAATACGACGATTATCACCAGCACGCGGCCGTAAAGTAATATTACGCAAACCACGACGCACGTTTATGAATATGGGAATTTTTTCACCCCAAGATGTTATGAACTCTATGCTAGACATTTCTTATTTTTGCACGTATTGCATTTGCGATAGCTTCGGCATCAAAACCGTATTCACGATAAACCATGTCACCAGCCCCAGACATACCAAATTCATCTATGCCAATTACGTCGTCAGCAAATTCAAACCACGATGCCGTAGCACCAGCCTCAATTGCAATAACATGACCACACAGAACACTGCGCTTGTATTCTATATCGGTTTCACGAAAACGTTCCACAGATGGCATACTTACAACCTGAACTCCTGAATCAAAACGCCTTGCCACCGCAATAGCCAATGGAACTTCGGAACCAGTTGCAACAAGTGTCACACGTATACGCCCAGGTTTAGATTTATAGATAACGTATCCACCGACATCCATATTATCGCAAACATTTTCACACATACGTGGAATTTTTTGTCGCGATAATATAATACACGACGGCCGATTAGTTTCAGATAAGGCGGTGCACCATGACCAAACAACTTCACTCATGTTACAGGGCCGAAAAACGTTCATGTTTGGCACCAACCGCAATCCAGCAATTTGTTCTATTGGTTGATGTGTCGGTCCATCAGCACCAACCGCAATACTATCATGCGTCAAAACATATACAACCGGCAATTCTGATAACGCCGCCAACCGCATCGCACCACGCATATAATCACTAAACACTAAAAATGTGGCCCCAATTGCGCGTACACCACAATACGCCATACCATTCATAATGGCTGCCATTGCGTGCTCGCGCACACCGTAATTTATATAATTTCCTGAAAAATCGTCAGCAGTTATTTCACGAACAGATTTCACACGAACATTGGTATTTGAGCCCAGGTCCGCACTACCCACAATCATTCGCATACCGCGCCGAACGACGTTTTCAAAATAGGCCCCCGACATTTCACGCGTAGATACAAAATGCGGGACATCTGGCAATGGCACATTCGGTACATTCGCATATTTTGGTAAATGCTTGGTTCTACTATTTCTAGCAAGCATTCGCCACAATTTACGTCCATTTTGTGATTCAAAACATTCTATTAAATTTTCCAATTCGGCGTTGCTAACAGCCAATCCATGTGCACGAGTTGTTCCGGAAACACTCGACTCTATGCCCAAAATAGTATTGCACTGAATAAATCGTGGACA
>CAMYXE010000105.1 GCA_947303165.1 uncultured Pseudomonadota bacterium
AGTCAGGTTGAAAAAGCGCGCGCAAATGGTATAACCGTTGTGCCGATGAAGACACCTGAATTGGGCGAAAATATGTATTTTACAATCAGTATTTCGCCGGCGGATTGCACTGGGTGTGGATTGTGTGTAAAGAATTGTCCGGTTGGCGCGTTGGCGATGAAAAATATGGCCGAGGTTTCAGATGCCCAAACGGTATTTGATGAGGTTGTGAAGTTGCCGGATATACCGCGCGAAAAATTAAATCTTAATTTGCCGAAGCATATTGAATTATTGCCACATTATTTTGAATTTCCGGGTGCGTGTGCGGGATGCGGTGAAACACCTTATATCAAAATGATGTCACATCTGTTTGGCGATCATATGGTTGTTGCAAATGCCACGGGTTGTTCGTCTATTTATGGTGCGAATTTACCGACAACGCCATGGACATGCGATGCAAATGGTCGTGGACCGGCATGGTCTAATTCATTGTTTGAAGATAATGCGGAATATGGTTTGGGTATGCGTGTTGCACTGAATCAACGGCGCGAAATGTTAAAGGGGCTGTTGTTTGAACTAGGTATCAAAAACGTTGAAGATTTATTCAACGAATCAGATATTGATGCGCAACGCAAAATCAAAGATGATTTGGCCAAAAAATTAAAGAAAATGGATTCGCCGTCTGCACGTCTGGCGGAAAGTATGTTAGGTGATATCGTTCAAAAATCTGTATGGATTATTGGCGGTGATGGTTGGGCATACGATATTGGGTATGGCGGTTTGGACCATGTTTTGCACAGTGGTGAAAATGTGAACATTTTGGTATTGGATACCGAAGGTTATTCTAACACTGGTGGCCAACAGTCTAAGGCGACACCATTTGGTGCAAGTATGAAATTTGCAATTGGTGGGAAAAATCATGCCAAGAAAGATTTGGGTATGATTGCGATGATGTCGGGTGCATACGTTGCGCAAATCGCATTGGGTGCAAATCCTGTTCAGGCGATTAAGGCATTCCGCGAGGCCGAATCATTTAATGGCCCGTCAATTATATTGGCGTATGCACCGTGTATTGCACATGGATTTGCATTGCAAAATGGTCCGGAACATCAAACACAAATGGTGAATACTGGCGCGTGGCCACTGTATCGGTTTGATCCACGTTTGATTGTCGAAGGCCATAATCCGATGATGATAGATTCGAATGTTGATGCACTTAGTCCGTTGGAAGATTTTCTTAAAACAGAAACCCGTTTCGCGGCGGCACGTGCATCAAATCCGAACTTTGATAAATTGGTTGAATACGCCAAGGAAAACAATCAATACAAAACGCAGTTAAAGAAATATATTGCGCACTTTGCTATGATGCAGGCAACAAAAGAAAACGGCGAAGGATAAGTTATGGTGAAGAAAGGTTCATCAAGGGTATAGTTTTGTACAACCGAATATCAAAAAGAGGTGTTGCAAAAAATAAAAACAATCGGCACAATAGGTGCATAAGGTATGATATGAAAAAAATATTTTTAATTTTATGTTGTGTTCTGATGGCTGGGTGTACTTTCCAGACCAAGCATCGCGGGTATGTTTTCCCCGAAGATTTGGAATCTAAAATTGCAACGGTTAAAACAACAAATCAATTGCAAGATTTAATCGGTTCGCCCCAGGTTAAAACAATATATGGGGATGAAGTTTGGGTTTATTTCGGCGAAGATGAAAATTATCATGGGCCATTTCCGTTAACCTATGATAATAAAACGGTTCTGCTTGCATGGGTCAAGGGTAAAAGCATTACCAAGACACAAATTTTGCACGATGACGATTTGCCTGATGTTGATATAGATTCTGATGAAACTGAAATTCCAGCAGCGATAGAGTTAAATGCTTTGCAAGAATTGTTTAACAATATTGGACGATTTAGTCCGGCGGGTTTGGGACAATAAAAACATATTTGCAAAATATTGTTAAAATGTGTAAAATAGTATTGTTCGTAAGAGGGATTGAATGAAAAAGTTTTTGTATTTATTGTTGGTTTGTTTCGCTATGCCGGCGGTTGCAGGCGATTGCGGACCAGGGTATGTGTTGGTGGATCGTGCCAAAATTGATGGTATGGTGGCCAAAGAATGTCAGAAACTTTGGTGTCATGATTTGGAAACAGGTAAAGTTATGGGCAGCGGAAACAGTCCTGCAAGTGGGTATGTCATGACAAGTTCGCCTATGGAATTGTGTGATGCCGATGGTAATTGCATAGAATGTTTCGGTGATCGCAAGTGGTGTTCTGGGGCGCCGCATGGGGTATGGAATCCAGAATATGGTGTTTATACGCGTGGCGGGGCCGATTCTGCAACATATTTATCAAAGCAAAAAAGCGGGTGTTTCACATGGCAACTGGGAAAACCTTCTTGTGGTGATGGCGAAGATGCCATTTTGAAAAATGGTGAGTGGGTATGTGCGTTGCCAACCCGTCAGGCCAGTCGTGTAAGCCGTTCATCAGCGGTTCGTCGCACGGGGACGACACGCAGAATATTGATGAAATAGTCTGGTTTGTGGATCCGTTGATAAAAAACGTATTTGACAATTTTTTAGCCCATAAGATTTGTTTTTTGAATATTTTTATGTTATAATTCGGCTGTGCGAGAGTGAATGGCAAAGAAAGAGTGAATGCTATGCCAAGTAAAAAGTTAGATTTTAAGACAGGACAGTATGTTGTATATCCAACCCAAGGTGTTGGAAAGTTGATCCGTACCGAAGATCAGGTTATTGGGGATCAAAAAATAAAAATGTTGGTAATTGACTTTGAAAAAAGTCGTATGACGTTGCGTGTCCCACTGGAACGTGCCGAGATTTCTGGCCTGCGTCCATTGACATCTGTGCGCAAAATGGACGAAGCAATTGCATCGGCCAAAGGCAAGGCAGGTGCGAAGCGTATGATTTGGGCTCGTCGGGCGGCCCAGTATGAAGAAAATATCAACTCTGCATTATTTCTTAAATATATTGAAGAATATGGCT
>CAMYXE010000106.1 GCA_947303165.1 uncultured Pseudomonadota bacterium
GAAGGCCTTAGTGTAGGTGCCGATGACTATCTGGCCAAACCTTTTCAGATAAAGGAACTTATATTAAGATTAAATAATATAATTCAGCGCAATACAGCGCCAACGCAGAAAATGCCTAAAAACCTTTATGTATCCGACGACGAATTTTTTATAAAAATGCCAGACGGAGGCACAAGCGCCTTGTATCTTTCTGGCGAAGAGAAAAAACTGCTATACGGTTTAATATCACCAATTGGAAATATTGTTGCCGCACAGCCTATGGTTGCAAAACGCTTGCGTAATAAATTAAATAATGTATTATCTAACCTAGATATCATAACAGTACGTGGCCATGGATATAAAATGATATGTTTAGAATCAGATTAAAAGGGACGATATGCTATGAAAATAATTCCTAAGACTTTTGTTTGGCGCACAATTCTTTTGATATTGGTGCCGTTGATTGTTGCACAAGTAATTATGGCAAATGTGTTTTTTGGGAACCATTGGTCACGGGTCCATGCAACTATGGCAAGGTCCTTAGCCGGTGAAATAGCTACAATAATAAAGTTTACAGATAAAGGTAACGCAGAGATTGCTAATACAATGGCCAAGGACATAGGTATAACCATGTCTATAAATGACCAAATAAATCGTAATACCAGCAACGA
This sequence comes from uncultured Pseudomonadota bacterium, assembly GCA_947303165.1. Classification (GTDB taxonomy): domain Bacteria; phylum Pseudomonadota; class Alphaproteobacteria; order Rs-D84; family Rs-D84; genus Enterousia. The sequence goes on from CAMYXE010000106.1 coordinate 651, forward strand.
CAACCATTCACGTGAAACTGGTTTATTGGCATCTGAACTTTCTAAACGCGTTAATCGTCGCGCCAAGGTTTATGTAGACCGCGCCCCAAGACGGGTTTATATCGATATTCCAACCCAAGATGGAAGAATTGCTACTTTTGAGACAAGCTTGTATCGTATTTATTCAACCAGTACAGAAGTATTTATAATATGGTTAATTGGTGCAATTTTAATTGTATCTATCTTAATTGCACCGTTTTTAATTATTCATAATCGCAGTATTCACAATATTGCCCGCGCAGCCAACCACTTTGGCCGTGGTCTTGACATGCCTGGGTTTAAACCAACGGGGGCAAAAGAAATTCGTGACGCAGCAACAGCCATGATAAATATGAAGGAACGACTGGATAGATATAATCGCACAAGAACAGATATGTTAAATGCAGTTAGTCACGACTTAAAGTCACCATTGACACGCATGCGCCTTGCTATTGAAACAGATAGCGCAGACAAAAGCGCATTATTGAATGACATAGATAGAATGGCCGAAATGATAAATGGTTATTTATCTTTTGCGCGCGGAGAAATGCCGGAAATAGAGCAATCAACCGAATTACCACCAATGTTGATTCGCATTGCACGTGATGTTTCCAACGGCAAAAAAATTATTACCGATTTTCCTGATACCCCAGTTCAGTTTTATGCCCGACCAATGGCACTTGCCCGCGCATTTGCGAATATAATAGAAAATGCCGCGAAATATGCAAAGTCAACTATAAAAATCACCGAGCACGACTCTCAGGATGCTACGACTGTGCTGATAGAAGATGATGGTCTAGGTATTCCAGACAACCAAAAGGCAGATGCATTACGACCATTTGTCCGCTTGGACAACGCCCGTTCACCAGAAACAGGCGGAACAGGGCTTGGGTTATCTATCGCGCAAACAGCCATAGAAAACCATGGTGGTCAATTGTTCATAGAAAACAGTGACCTTGGCGGTCTGCGGGTAAGAATTGTTTTGCCGATTTAATAAACTAGTTACAAAGAGTAAAAAAAATGAATCTTTATAAATATGTATCTGAACAATTAAATAAAACACTGGGATTTGAGGCAAAGTTAGAAGTTCCACGGAATCGCGAATTTGGTGACTTTTCTACAAATGCGGCGATGGTTATGGCCAAGAAACTAGGTAAAAATCCACGCGAATTAGCTAATGAGATTTTACAAAAAATTTCCAGTATGGATTTTGTAGAATCTGCATCTATTGCGGGCCCAGGATTTATTAACCTAACAATCAAAAATGATTTTTTATGGCGTGCAGTCCAAACTGCGGATACAATCACACAATCTGTGACGCCTATGGTCATTGACATGGATTATGGTGCATATAACGTTGCAAAATCTTTGCACGTCGGGCATATGCGGACATCTATTGTTGGGGATATGCTATACCGGTTGGGACGTGCGATTGGGCACAAAATGATTTCATACAACCACATGGGTGATTGGGGACGTTCTATGGGATTCGTTATTGCCTGGATAGAAAAATTACACCCAGATTGGCCTTTTTTTCAAAAAGATTTTAACCCAAACGGTGATTACTCGCAATATACATTTGACCCAGCAGAGTTAGACACCTATTATCCATCGGCGGCGGCATTGGCCAAAACAGACGAAACATTTCTGGAACATGCACAAGTTATCACGGCTGAATTACAACAAGGACACGCTGGATATAACGCATTGTACAACATTTTCATGCCTATTTCACTGGCATCTATGAACAAAACCGTAAAACTATTAAACATTGTTCCTTTTGATAATGACCTTGGTGAACGCAACGCGGCAAAATATACAGAACCCGTTGAGAAAATGGTCCGCGATAAAAACCTGCTAATCAAAAGTGACGGTGCCGAAGTCATCATTGTAAAACGTGATACAGATAACAAACCAATGCCACCTGTGATGTTCTATAATTCACGTGGCGCGGTTCCATATGATGCAACCGACATTATGGCATTGTATTACCGTAAAATTACCGACAATCCAGATAAAGTCATATATTTAACAGACAAACGTCAATCGTTGCACTTTGAACAGTTGTTCCGTGTGGCCGAATTATTGCAAATGTTTCCAACCGATGCATTGGAACACATTGGTTATGGAACAATAAACGGATCAGACGGCAAACCATTTAAAACACGTGATGGAAATGCTGCCGGACTTGATGATATTATCGACATTGCAAACGAAGCAGTCGTTGCACGCGTTGCTGAATCTGGTAAAAAATTAGATGAAGAAACAATCAAAATGA
>CAMYXE010000107.1 GCA_947303165.1 uncultured Pseudomonadota bacterium
CATTCGAAAAATAGAAAATTGATTAAAAAAATTATATTCGTAATGTATTTTTTTTATAAAAATTTACTTTTCTTCTTTACTAATTTTTTTCTTTAATATAAAATGAAAGCAAGAACAAAAGAAATTTGTTCTATCCAAAAAAATATAAAGGAGAGAAGAATGGCATTCACATTCTTGAAAACTGCGGCAAAGAAACCAGCTGCAAAGAAACCAGCTGCTAAGAAGCCAGCTGCAAAGAAACCAGCTGCAAAGAAACCAGCTGTAAAAAAACCAGCTGCAAAAAAAGTTGCAGCGAAAAAACCAGTTGCAAAAAAAGTTGCAGCAAAGAATCCAGTTGCAAAAAAAGTTGCAGTAAAAAAACCAGCTGCAAAAAAAACAGTTGCAAAAAAACCGGCTGCTAAAAAAGCATGTGCAAAGAAAAAATAATTTTTGCATAACACAATAAAGTGCCCACGTAGTTGGGCATTTTTTTTATGAAAATTTTCAGTCAGATTTTTAAAGTCTGACTGAATTTTTTATATATGGATAATCCATACACACTATGGACCCTGATACAGTTTATGCTTGGCACCAATTGGTATAACCAAACATAGATTATTTTGGTGGCAAAAATTTTGCCTTAGATTCAACAATTTTAACAAAAGGAAAAATTATGTCTGTTTCCATAGATCAAGTTTTTGTGAAACAGTTTGAAGCAGATGTTCATTTGGCATATCAGCAAATGGGAACAAAACTGCGTTCAACGATTCGCAGCAAATCAGGTGTTGTCGGTGCATCTACAACATTTCAGAAAATAGGTAAAGGGACCGCAAGTACTAAATCACGTCATGGTATTGTGCCTGTGATGAATCTTAACCACGCACCAGTAGAATGTACATTACAGGATTATTATGCGGGCGATTGGGTAGATGCATTGGATGAATTGAAAACTAATGTTGATGAACGTCGTGTTGTTGCATCAGCTGGTGCATATGCATTAGGACGCAAAACGGATGAATTGATTGTTACGGCGATGAATAACGCAACACAATATGTTGGCGATTATTCGACCGGATTAACAAAAACATTGATTTTGTCAGCATTGGAAAAATTAAATGAAAAGGATGTTCCAGATGATGGGCGTCGTTTCGCAGTTGTCGGTGTAAAACAATGGAATGAATTGTTGGGCATAACAGAATTTTCTTCTGCTGATTATGTGGGTAGTGAATTGCCATTCATCAATGGTTGTGAGACCAGAAAATGGCTTGGTATTACCTGGGTTATGTATAACGATTTGCCGTTGTCATCTACTCATCGTGATTGCTTTATTTATCACGCATCTAGTGTTGGTCACGCATGTGGTCAAGAAGTTAAAACTGATATCACATGGCATGGCGAACGTGCTGCGCATTTCATCAGCAATAGTATGTCCCAGGGCGCTGTGCTGATTGATGCAGATGGCATTGTACGTGTTAAGTGCGGTGAATAAAACAAACATTAAAGGGGGCAATCAATGGCTTTTCAGAATAAAAATTTGTCAGTAATTGCGTATGCAAATGGATTTACCTTGTGGCACTATGCGGCAAACGAAACTTTGGCAACAATTACGGCAAGTGGGTATTTTAACACTGTTAAAACACTTATGAATACAGGTGACATTATTATCATTAACGCATCTGATAAAACATCAATTAAAAAGATCGCAGTTGGTGATAGCGCGGTTACAACTGCTGCATTAGATTAATGTTCATTTCGTTTTAATCGGGCCGGGTTTTTCTCGGCCCAAATTTATATAACAAATATAGGATGAAAAATGCTTACGAAAATAGATTTGTGTTCAATGGCATTATTAAAACTTGGTGAAAACCCAATACAGTCGTTGTCAGATGATACAGCCACCGCTAAGCTTGCGCGCACTTTGGTTGATGTGGTAATAGATTCGCTGCTTGCCATGCATCCATGGCACTTTGCATGCCGCACATATGAACTGACAGTTAATTCCGATGGAGAATTTAATATACCATCGGATGTGTTACGTATCATAAAAACGAACGGTCGTGTTATGGAAAATAAAATTATTTCCAATACAAATCAAATAACAATAAAAGCAATTGCGCGTGTGACCCCAGATAAGTTCCCAAGTTATTTTGCTTCACTTGTCGCGACCAAATTAGCGGTAGAATTTTGCATACCTATTACATCGGACCAATCTGTGTTTCGCACCATGGTTGCGCTTTATGAATCTGAATTACAAACGGCGAAGTTCATCGATAGCACTACGTCAATAAATACAGAAATAGAAGAGTTTTCGTTGATAAATGTGCGCTTTTAATCTTTTATGGGGGAACATGATGGGAAATTTTATAAAAACACAAAAATCATTTGCTAATGGTGAGGTTTCACCAATTTTCTTTGCCAAAGATAATATACAAGGTTTGGCATATCTGGAAAATATGGATGTTATACCAGGTGGTGGGTTAACACGTCGTTATGGCTTGATAACCATTGCCACATTATCATCAAATGCGAAATTAATTTCGTTTTCTCTTTCTGAAGATGATAATTATGTTTTGGCAATCATGAATGGTGTTATGCGTATTTTCTCTAATGGGGAATTTGTACAATCACTTGTTGTGCCTTGGTCGGATTCTGATTTAAAGTTGTTGCAATATGCTCAGCGTTTCGGAACGATGATATTTGTGCACCCTGATTATAAGCCACGCACATTGTATTATGAAAATGGCACATTTAAAATATCAGAGTTTGTATTTTCATATACAGACACATTGGATAATATAAATATGCCATTTACACGTTTCGAAGATTCTGATGGAATAACAATAACTTTAACAAATGCAGATGATGGTATTAAATTTACAACTAATCAGGATTTTTGGACGGCCGATAATGTATATGGACATTTGTCATTGTTAG
>CAMYXE010000108.1 GCA_947303165.1 uncultured Pseudomonadota bacterium
TCAACACAACTGGATTTGCACCCAAACGTTCGCGGAACATTTCAACACAACGGAAATAATTCGCACCAACGCGGTCCATCTTGTTTACAAAACAAATACGTGGAACATTATAACGATCGGCCTGGCGCCAAACTGTTTCAGATTGCGGTTGCACACCCGACACAGATTCAAAAACCGCAACCGCACCGTCCAAAACACGCAAAGAACGTTCCACTTCCATTGTAAAGTCCACGTGTCCCGGCGTATCAATCAAGTTAATACGATGATCACGCCAGAAGCAAGTTGTTGCCGCGGATGTAATTGTAATACCACGTTCTTGTTCTTGTTCCATCCAGTCCATAGTGGCGGCACCATCATGCACTTCACCAATTTTATATGTTTTACCAGTATAGAACAAAATACGTTCAGATGTTGTCGTTTTACCGGCGTCAATGTGTGCCATAATGCCGATGTTACGATACATATGTAATGGGGCGGTTTTTCCAACAGACATTTTCTTTCCTTTTCGCTTTCTATATTACCAACGGAAATGAGCAAACGCCTTGTTGGCCTCTGCCATTTTGTGTGTATCAATTTTCTTTTTATATGCGGCACCTGTACCATTAAGCGCATCACGCAATTCTGCGAACAAGCGTTCTTCCATAGAACGTTCGCCACGTTTACGTGCCGCGTTAATAATCCAACGCAATGATAAAGTTTGCTGACGATCCGCACGAACTTCGACCGGAACTTGATATGTTGCACCACCAACACGACGACCCTTGACTTCGACCGAAGGTTTTACTGCATCAACGGCTTCTAAAAAGCAAGCCAATTCATTACCATCTTTTGCGATTTTTTTCAAACGTTCCAATGCACCATAAACAATAGATTCGGCAACTTCCTTTTTGCCATCGTGCATAACAACATTAATACATTTTGCAACAACCAGATTATTATATTTGGAATCTGGCAATATTTCACGTTTTGTTGCGGCTTTACGTCTTGACATACTTTATTCCTTTTTGTTCTTCACCCGACCCCGTCGGATTACTCAGATGGGCGAACCCATATGTTTAATTATTTTGCTTTCTTTGCACCATACAAAGAACGACCTTGTTTTCTGCTTTCTACACCCTTGGTATCCAAGACACCACGAATGATGTGATATTTAACACCGGGCAAGTCCTTTACACGACCGCCACGAATCATCACAACACTGTGTTCTTGTAAATTGTGCCCTTCCCCAGGGATATATGCAGTTACTTCGCGCCCATTGGCCAATTTAACACGGGCCACTTTACGTTGCGCAGAATTAGGTTTTTTAGGTGTGGTTGTATAAACACGAGTGCACACACCACGTTTTTGCGGATTTTCCATCATATCGGGTGCCGTAGATTTTGCGACGACCTTTTTACGTGGTTTCCGAATCAATTGTTGTACAGTTGGCATTCAAAATCTCTTTGTTTTTTCTTGTGTACTTTTTTACATAAAACCCCGCATCAGACTTATTTTAACGGCGGTCCCGCAATTATAAATCTGCCAGATTTACGGCGTTTTTGTATTTTTTTACTTTCCTTATTTACACAGAAAGCGCCATTACTATAATCTGCAAAGCCGCGATTGTCAAGAAAAAATTGGGATTTTTAACGGAAAATTTGGGGTTGCGCGCATACCCGACAAGGACACAAAAGAAAACATAAAAAATAATTGTCAAATTTTTGTGCGACCATAACATCACACAATAAAAAAACACCGCCCAATTGGGCGGTGTTTTTAATATGTGATTCAGATGATTAGAAATCGATACCGAATTTAACACCAAAGCCAAATCCGTCTTGGAATCCCCATGCATCTTTGTCGTCGCCTTGTTTGTGATCCATAGCGGCATTAACATATGCGCCGATGTATTTGGTCGCATCGAAGTTATAGTTAACACCAAATTCACCTGTCCAAGTGCCAGCATTCTTAATTTTGCCAAGTTTTCCACCCATGGCGTCATAATTGTAATCATCTGTCAGACCTGTATATTCAACACCGGCAACCAAGTTGAAATGTTGACTGACAATATATTGACCATCTACACCCAATTTCCATGCATGAGAACCCTCATCACCCCAGTTGAACGATTCTGAATTGCCATAAACAAATTCCAAGTGACCCGCAACTGTGAATACAGGTGTCACAAAACCACCACGAATACCAGCGGTCCATTTATAACCAGTAATCTCTTCATCAAACGAAAAATCATTATCTGCGGCATTACTGTGAACAGCCAAACCATACCCGCCATCTAGACTACCAGCTTTATATTGACCATATGTATCAACTTTCCATGCCCCCATATCCAATACGCGGAATGTTGCCTTTAATGCGACATTACCCCAACCATATTGGTCAAACATTTCATTCTTAGCCGTATCTCCATAATCTTCTTTTGTTTCAGCTCTTTCAAACACATCTGTGCTAATTTCTAATGCAAACCTGTTGGTGATACCAAAGCCAAATTCTTCCGCCAACGTCCAATCCTTGATTGTTTCAGAATGGGAAGACAACGCTGTTTCACTATAGAAATGACCAGCCTTTGGCATATATAACGGATTACCGTCAAGAACGTTAGCAGCATGTGCACCAGATACAGCAAACACAGCCAATAAAGATGTTAAAGCAATTTTTTTCATAACTAATCCTTTCCTTTGTGTTGTTGAACCAGAACTCTCCTCTAGTTACTAAAAATTTTATCTCATAAATAGGAATATTTGCAAGAAAAAAATCAATATTAGATACACATTAAGTAAAACTATAGATAAAAAAAACACCACCCAATTGGGCGGTGTTTTTAATATATGTTTCAAGATGATTAGAAATCAATACCGAATTTAACACCAAAGCCAAATCCGTCTTGGAATCCCCATGCATCTTTGT
>CAMYXE010000109.1 GCA_947303165.1 uncultured Pseudomonadota bacterium
CGAAGTTAAATTCGTTGCTACATTAAATAATACGGGAATCGCCCTGCCCCGTGCATTGGTACCATTAATTGAAAATCACCAAAACGCGGATGGTTCGGTAAACATTCCGAAAAAATTGCAACCGTTAATGGGTGGCCGAACAAAAATTGGTGGAAAACACTAAATAAAAAATCACCCGTTTGGGTGATTTTTTATTTTGATATATCACGTTTCTGTTTAAACAATAAACATATAAAAAAGGGGCTTCACTTCCTTATTTTTTCGCTGGACCTAATTCCACCGTCTTTGCAATATAAAGTCGAACTAAAGAATCCCTATCCAAACGTAATTCCTTTATTCTACTGTCACCTTGACCTTTTATTACTAATTCAGACGTGTCTTCTGAGCTAAAACGAGGCACCAGTTCAACTTTACCATCTTTCACACTTTTTATGGGTACCAATCTAAGATCACGATCTCCTGGACCTTCACGTACTAATGCCTGCCAACGGTTTTTCGAATACAAGAACGCATCCCCCCACGCATCCCGACCAATTTGCAAATCATCGGCACACAGCACTCGAACGGCTGCATAATTGATAGAGTAATTAGCCATATCAGCCGCGTTTAACTCATTTAAATATGATTCACTCATTATTTTATCCTTTTAGTTGTTATTCGCCTTGTTCTTTATCTCTGGCTAGCTTCCATAATGCCCTAAATTGTTTCATAACAAAAACATCAAAATTCTGTGATTGGAATTCTTCGTTATCACCAATTCTCAGAACAAATGGACCATTTTTTGCATCAAATGTTGCAATATCAAAGAAAACATCATTGGCATCAAATACCTCGTATGGTTGCGGATTTTCCAATCTGTTATAATTCACCCACGCCCCAGGATTATTCAAAACCGCCAGGCACCACGCAATTTTTTGTGTCATTAAATAATTACGCTTCGTGCTGTACGCATCAGCCAAATCCTTGTCGCCGTCGAACAACTTTTCACCCAGATACTTGCCATTTACTTTAAGCTGTTTTGTTGCGGGTATCAATTTAAACCCTGGACGACCAGTATCCATGGTCACACACACCAATATGCTTCCAGCCTTATCTGATTTCAAACAAGTCATACCATCCAAGGTCCAAAGGGACACATCAGAAGCATTAATAACGTCCATACATGTCTGAGTATTTATATTCATATTGTTACCTTTTATCTTGTATGTTTTGGATATAATGGTGCGGCAAAATGTTTTGCAGGAACAAATTGTTGAAAGAAACGTACGAAATCATTATGCCCAAGCATATGCACATATTTGTTCAATTCTAAAATATTTTCCGCATTCCAATCATATGTATATGGACCATAATACGCCCAAGTTCCCTCACTATCTTCACCAGTCAATGAACGAACATGATCAGAGATTTCTTTACTTAATAGAGTAATAACATGTTTCATACAAAATTCATTTTCCATCGCATATATTGGTTCAAACTTTCTATCCACAGAATCCTCTGTGTATAAAGCACCTAATTGCTTTCCGACGTTGCCATCTTTGTCTATCCCTGTATAAATGATATTATATGGATAATACAAATATTTCTTAGGATCTGCGGCTACCTTTTCTTCCAGAAACTTCTGCGCATTCACTTTCTCTGTATGCGCATCCTTGGCCGCCTGGCGTTCGTCTGCATTTTTATAACGTTTGCGCTCAATACGTCGATCCTCACGTGCCAACAACACCTTGATATACGCAGCATACGTTGTTAACAAATTTTCTATGGTTTTATCCACATTTACACTGACCATTTTACAAATTCCTATTATTTACTGCCTTTATCATGTTCCACAAACAACCAAGTCGGTGTCAGTTTGCTAAACAACTCAGCAACAATCGAACTGCGTGTTTTCACTCTCAGATTAACCTTTTGGGCTGCAACAGCCAACGTCTGTTCTTCTTTGCTGACATCTTTCCCTGTAGCCTTGGCATCTTTATACTGCTTTGCGGCTTCGAAAAAGCTTTCCACCAACGGACGCGCATCAGATATTCTCAATAAAACACTATCAAAAGTTGTCCAACTACGATTTTCATAGAAACAATCCTTTGTAGACTTTTCTATAAACTGAACAAGCGCGTCACAAATCTCGGCATATTTTTCTTTTGACATTTTATGCGCTTCAAAGTTCAATTTTTCCTTATAATGTTTACAAATATTCATTGTTACCGTAAATATTGTTTCATCATAATCAATCGGATCCATAAATTTACTCATTTAAACCTCCTTTGGGTTCTCGTTGTCTTAAATATAATACAAAAATATAAATAGTCAAGTATTTTATCAAAAATTTATTTTTTACTGATAACTTGTTGAATTTTGGAAAATATAGTATAATCTATGCTCTTAGGGCAAAAAAGGGCTGAATATGAAAATTAGAAATATTGCGATTATTGCACACGTTGACCACGGAAAAACAACCTTGGTTGATAATATGTTAAAACAAGCAGGAACATTCCGCGAAAATGAACATGTTGAAGATAGGGTTATGGACAGCGGTGATATTGAACGCGAACGCGGGATTACGATTTCTGCGAAACCTACATCTATTCAATGGGGCGAATATAAAATTAACATCGTTGACACACCGGGCCACGCTGACTTTGGTGGCGAAGTAGAACGTATTTTATCTATGGTTGATGGCGTGGTTTTATTGGTTGATAGCGCCGAAGGTCCACTGCCTCAAACTTAATTTGTATTATCCAAAGCATTAAAATTAAACCTGCGTCCTATCGTTTGCATTAACAAAATTGACCGTTCTGATGCGCGTCCAGACGAAGTTTTAACAGAAACTTTTGATTTATTTGCTAAATTGGGTGCCACAGATTCTCAACTAGATTTTCCGTATTTGTATGCTTGCGGGC
>CAMYXE010000110.1 GCA_947303165.1 uncultured Pseudomonadota bacterium
AGAACGCATTTGCGGCAACGGCTGATCAGTCTGGGGTTTGCAAATTAATTGAAGGTTTAGCACCCGTTATTAAAACATTGCGAACATTGGCGTTTATCGGTGCGGCATTTGTTTTGATGGATTGGGCATGGGGTTGGATTCAAAGTGGTGATCTTAAAAAAGAAGATGTCAAAAACAAAGGTGTTGCACTTTTGGTCGGATTCTTTGTTTTGTTCGGTGTCGGTATCGTGTTGTCGTTTGTTGTTTCAAACAGCGGTATGGATTACCTGGGGTGTGTCAAGAACGCCTTTGATGCCAAATAATATTGAGGCGATAGAATATATAAAAGGTGCCCGTTTGGGCACCTTTAATTTTTTTGTCTTTTATTGTGCACTGTCATCCGTGTTTGCAATAGAAAATAGGACCGATGAAATCAGAGATTGATACGGAACGTGTTGTGCCGCGGCAAGCTCTTTTAGTTTATCTAATATTGGTCGTGGAATACGCATATTGATAACGGTATCTGATTTATGAAATGCGCGATACGCGGCATATTCTTTTAACAGTGCTTCGATGTTCATAACAAAGAGTTGCTGCATCACGTTTGGCATTTTTTATCCTCTATACACGGTTCAACACATCTGTCTTTACAGGGCACTATACTATTGTATTTACAATTGTCAATACAAATGTCTAGACCCTTGTATTTGCGCCGGTATTGGCGGTTGTATGGTGATTTGTAAATCAATGATTTTATGGACATTGTGAATATTAGTGTTGTTTTGGCGCGGGTAAAATATGGGTGAAATATTTGTGTGTTTGCTTGCACTTTTTATATCTATAATATAGAATGCGAATCGTAAAAACGAACGGAAAGGAATATTCATGTTAAAACGAATTTTGTTTATGGCGTTTGCCATTGTTGCGTTGTTTTCATTTGATGTGCACGCTGAATTAAAGGTTGATATTATTGCGGGCGCGACGGAACCGATTTCGGTTGCCATTCAAAAGTTCGAGGTTGCATCCGGTGCATCGGCAACTGATGCGGCGACGATACGGACGATAGTAGAAGACAACCTTAAACGCACAGGTTTGTTCCATATTGTAAATCATAATGCATTTCCCGAATATGTAAAAATGGACGCGATGCCAGATTTTAAATTATGGTCTGCGATAAAGACCCAGGTTTTGGTTCAGGCGAAACTTACCAAAATGCCAGATAAAAAATATCAACTTGATTTCTTTGTTTGGGACGTTGCCGGCAAAGAACAAATCGAGGCACAAAGCCTTGCGGCGTCCAAGAAATCTGTTCGTCGTTTGGGGCATATTATGTCAGATGCAATATATGAACGTTTAACGGGCGAGGTTGGATATTTTGATACGCAAATTGTATTTATTGCCGAAACAGGTCCGGTTGATAATCGCGTAAAGCGTATGGCGATTATGGACCAAGACGGTCATGGCCTGCGTTATCTGTCTGATGAAAAGACATTTGTTATGTCGCCGCATTTTTCACCGAACATGCAATCGATAGTATTCTTGTCTTATTATAATGATGACCCGATGGTTTGGGTGTTGAATCTGGATACGGGTGCGCAACGCAGGCTTGGGCAATTTGGTGGCATGAATTTCGCGCCGCGTTTTTCGCCGGACGGTTCGCGCGTCGCGTTGTCTTTGGTCAAGAATGGTATCACGCACATATATGAATATGATATCGAAAGCAATTCTTTGCGCCAGTTAACCAATGGCGATTCCATAAACACCAGTCCGTCTTATTCTCCGGATGGCCGCAAAATTGCATTCAATTCGGACCGCAGCGGCAGTCAGCAAATCCATGTCTTGGATTTAGACACGGGCAAGGTAGAGCGTATTACATATGGGGCAGGGCGCTATGCCACACCGGCATGGTCACCCGACGGACAATTTATTGCGTTTACGAAAATGGCGGATGATACGTTCTATGTTGGCGTGATGAGCCCGAACGGTAAAAACGAAAAGATTTTGGCGGGTGGTTGGTTTATGGAGGCCCCATCCTGGGCGCCGGGTTCACGCCGTTTGGTCTATTATGAAACAGAACGTGACACCGACGACATTGGCCGCATAAGTCACATTCGCAGTGTTGATATAACCGGCCAGAATATTTATGACATTGAATTGCCGGACGGTGTAAATGGTGTTGAACCGACATGGTCACCAAGGTTGCCATAATGAGGTTTCTGGTCGCCGGATTATTTATGTTATTGGTGCCGTGTGCATACGCGGTTCCGGCGCGTGTAGATTATATTATTGATGGTGATACGTTTTCTGGTGTTGTGAAATTGGACGGTGGCATAGATGTATCTGTGCGTGTTCGTCTGCGCAATGTTGATACGCCGGAAATAAATGGTGATTGTGAATATGAAAGGAATATGGCCGCGCGTGCCAAGGCGCGATTGGCGGAAATAATACCTGCCGGCACGATGGTTGAATTAACCAATATCAAAGATGATAAATACCTGGGGCGGATTGACGCGAATGTTGCGGATGCACGTGGGAACGATGTTGGTGCAATATTGATTCGCGAAAAATTGGGTCGCAAATATAACGGTGGCCACCGCAATCCCTGGTGTGACAAATAATTCCCCGTCGCTGGCGAAGGGGTACGGCATAGCATGCCGGGGGGCAGTGGAATTACCCCACCGCGTTCCGCGGTCCACCCCCTTCTTGGAAAGAAGGGGAAAGAAAAGTTCGGTGTTGATTTTCAAGAATTTGATTCTAGAATATCGACAAATGAAAATGCCCGTTAATAAATCTTTGCAAACTCGTGCGCGTGAATTACGCAGACATTCTACTTTATCAGAAATAATATTTTGGAACGCGGTAAAGAATAAGCAGATTGACGGATTAAATTTTGACCGCCAAAAAGTTATCGGTGACTATAT
>CAMYXE010000111.1 GCA_947303165.1 uncultured Pseudomonadota bacterium
CTTCGGCTAGATAACTAATATGGTGACCAAACTTTCTGCTGTTTATGAATAAATGTTTGTGTATGTCGTAATTTGATCCTTCTGTTGGGTTTTTGCCTAATATCACCATTCTGTCACAATCGTCCAAAACACTGTCTGTAACCTTTTCAAAATATCTGGACGTTTCTTTTGTTGTCAAGTTGTATACCGGGTGAAAGATAGGTATGACTGTTGCGGGTGAACGTTGTTGAGTATATTCATCATCATCGTCATCATCTTCTTCGCATCCCTCATGAATGTTTGGTTGCTCCCACGTGCGATGTAGCATTATATAGTCACCGCGTTTCATCTTAAGGGACGGATGTTCTGGGTCCATTAAAAAATAAATTTCGCCAAATATTCGTCCGAACACAGATATGCGCACAGCATCAAATTTAAATGGGTTAAGTTTTATAAATTCTACGGTAGCGATATCTGTGTTGTGTTTCTGGTATACTTCCTGTAATGGTGTCAGTTCATCATCGGTATGGTCACCGATACTAAGGTTGCGTATTGATGGAATGCATAAACTCCAATCGTCTGCTTTGCCATATCCGTCATATACACCCGATTCTGCATCCACAGGCATAATGGTGTAATTGAATTTCCGTTTTTGACCTTCTATTGGTTCTTTATCTATAATAATCCAGTCATTTCGTAACATGATGGTATCCAATTATTTATTGTGACCCTTAGAAGCAATAATTTTTACGGGCGACTGTGATAGAAGCGCCTTGCTAAGTTTTTCTTCCAAGGTAAAATTACGAACCATTGTTATTAAATTCACTGATGTATTATTTTCAACCAACATATTGTCAAAACGTTCCGTGTCATAAAACACGTCGTCTTTTTCAACATATATTGTTTTGCGACCTAGTTTTGCACCAAAAAGGTTAATTTCTTTCATCCTTCTTGGTTTCGACGCAGAACTTAGATTACCAATTCTATCATTAGAGGTTATAACGCTTGTGCCTGTCACGGTCATCACATCATAAATAGTATATTTTGTTTCACGGTAAACATCTTCTATAATTTGTTTGGCATTGCTATCATATTGAACAATATCGCCTTGGTAGTATTTACCTTCACCAATGGCGTAAACACAATCGTCCGAAATACCATTTTTAATAGGTGTCATTTCAACGTGATATGTTCCACCATGTTGGTAAATCGGCTTTAATGTCAATGTTTGCGTTTGCCCATTGTTTTGGATATCTGTAATAACACATGTTTTTCTGGTCGACGGCATAATGGTACTCCTTGATTTTATTTATAATTATAATAGACATAAATTATGTGTTGTCAAGTGTTTTTTAAGGGATTATGAACGCCGTTGTTTAAAAAAATCGCGCAAAAGTTCGGCGGATTCGTCCGCGTATTCCGGCATTTGAATTATATTTGGATGCCACAGGTGTTTGTCGGTTTCAAATATACGTGCGTTTGATGTTATGCCCCCGCCTTTTTCATCCGTTGCGGCAAAGTATATGTTGCGTATGCGTGCAAAAGATATTGCCGTTGCGCACATGGCACACGGTTCCAACGAAACATATATATCACAATCGTCCAAGAATTTTTGCCCCAATTTCTTGCACGCACGGTTTATTGCAACTATTTCTGCATGCAGTGTCGGATTTTGTTTCCGCTGAACCAGGTTTTCACCACGTGCAATTACCTTGCCTTCATGCACAATCAGCGCCCCAATGGGAACATCGCCATTTTCACCGGCGTGGCGCGCCAAATTTAAAACTTGCTTCATTATATTCATTACTATAAACTTTACAGCATGGATTCTAAATTGCAAATTATTTCTGGGACATATCATGGGCGCAAGTTAAACTTGCCACCAATGGCGCGGCCTACGCAAAACATGGCACGTGCGGCGGTGTTTAATATGCTGGACACTATATTAAAGTCAACCGCCAAATTGTGCGCATGGGACGCGTTTGCGGGGTCGGGGGCATTGGGGTTAGAGATTTTGTCGCGCTATCCAAACGCAAATGCAATTTTTACAGACACCGCAGATACGTCTGTTAAGGTTATACGCGATAACATTGGTGGAACTGGGATGGATTGGGCACGGTATAAAATTGACCAAAGTGATGCGGTTTCGCGTATATGGAAATATGGTCCACGTGTGAATTTGGTCTTTGTTGACCCACCGTATGAAAATGCAAAACTTGGTATAGATTTTGTGAACAAATTGGCGGCCGCTGTGCGCGCGGGTACAATTGTTGTCCAAGAAATTGAAAAGGTTGTGCCCTATTCGCCCGATACGGCAAAATGGGAAATTTTGCGCGATAAAACCTATGGTCGCGCACGGTTTTTGATTTTACGCAAGGAGTAAGATAATGATAACAGTTGAAAATTTAAAAAAAACGGATGATTTATACATTATCGCAAAAGATTATGCGGATTATTATGCTAATTCTGTATTGCAGGAAAAATGGACCACCGAAAAAGCAGTTGAGTTATTCAGATACTTCTATAATCGAAATAAAGATTTATTTTTTGTCGCGTATGATGGTGACAAACCTGTTGGTGTTATTACGTCCGTGTTAAAACCCTGGTGGGACGGCAATCATTTAGAGGATGGAGAATTGTTTGTAAGCGAAAAATATCGTAAGGGGGGGGTAGCTAACTCATTGATAAAAGTATTATTTAATTACGCAAGAGACAAGTATAATGCAACAACATTGGAAGCCCACACGTACGAGGATGAAAATGGCTTCCCGTACAGCTGGTATAAAAGATTGGGGTTTGAGACCATAGATGATTGGAAAATTATAAGTGGCGACATAAAAGAAATCATAAAAAAGCTATGATTACAATAATACAAAACCATTAGTTGCAAGCTTGCAACAAGAATTATATA
>CAMYXE010000112.1 GCA_947303165.1 uncultured Pseudomonadota bacterium
TAAAGAACTTCTCGATCCATGGTGATTTGTCTGATGCACCCGCCAAGGCTGTTATCGCTGCGAAGATTCAAAGCAATGACAAAGCCGCTGCATTGGATAGAAAGTTGATGGAAAAAGATTATTACACCCAAGAAGATAGAAAAGATTCTTCAAAATTGGGCGCGAAGATTCACAAAAACGTTATGGCATTGGCCGCAGAAGTCGGTTTGGACACTGCACAATTGGAACGTGATATGAATGGTCCAGTTGTTGCACGTGAATTGCAAAACGTTCGTGAATTGGCACAAAAATTCGAAATCAACGGAACACCTTTCTTGATTATCGGCGAAAAGGCGTTCCCAGGTGCGATTCCATACGATCAGATTATCAAGGCGTTGGATTAATCTAGGTTAAGAATGTAGGAAGAATCCCATCACGGTTTTGTGATGGGATTTTTTTACAGCGAAATCACATATTGACTTTTTAGGCATTTTTTGATATAATGTACGCTATAAATGGTGACAGGTTTTGTCGCCATTTTTATTGTGTTTCGCACTCAAAGGGTGCGTTTTTTTATTTAATATTAAACAAAAGAAAGGAAACATAAATGTCAAACATACAAACTTATACGGGTGATGGTTCAACCACAACTTTTTATTTTACATTTCCATTTTTTGGAACAAGTGATATCAAGGTCAGTGTCGGCGGCGCGACCCCAACCTCGGATGATTTTACAATCTATCCGAACCCGTCCCCTGCCCCAGCGGACACACCATATACTGGTGGTCGTATAGATTTTGCAGTTGCACCATCAAATGGCGCCACAATCAAAATTTGGCGTGACATTGCATTGGAACGGCATATTGATTATCAACCAACCGCCCAACCACAATCACACCAATTAAATCAAGATATCAATCAATGTATAGAAATTCTGAAAGAACTTGCCGAAACATTGACCAACATTGTGTCTTTATCAAATGTTCCAACATTGAACGATTTGTTATCAGATTTAACTGATATACAAACGACAATTGGCACATTGGCGACGGCATCCAGTGTCACAGAATTATCAAACACGGTCGGTGACCATACAACATCCATATCAAACCTGAATACCACCGTAGGTGGCCATACAACATCAATAAATACACTAAACGGATATGATTACGTTGTAGAATCACAAGTGCCCAGCGCAGAAAATAATTACACATGGTATCGTAAATATAAAAGCGGTTGGATTGAACAAGGTCAATATTCCACCAATTGGGACACCAGTCAACCCTGTTTAATAACTTTTCCGATACCATTTACCACAACCAATTATTTCGTTATTGTAAACGAAACAAATGGTACAAATAGCTCATTAGTAACCAATCGCACAACAACAACCTTTACGAAACAAGGCAATCAAGGAGCAGATGCCTACTTTGCCTGTGGATATTAATGATACCGTTCATTGTTAGCGCCTAACATCAATAACTTGCCCAGTCAATGTTCCAAGACATGTAGCCAGTGATGTAAACGCAACTTTATCTGGCGATAACAATGTTTCTGCCGGTTCTTTACCAAATGCGGCAAATCGCATAGGAGTAGCGGTTCTTTCAGGACTAATTACATTAATCTTGATATTATCTGCGCCTAACTCTTCGGCCAAGGCCTGAGTTAAATTTACAATTCCGGCCTTGGTCGATGAATATGTTGAATACAGTGCACGACCACGAGTATAAGAACTGGACGCGAACAACAATATCATGCCTGATGTTTGTTTTAAATACTGTGCCGCTGCACGACATACGTTAATAGAACCAAAATAATTTATATTTATTTCATCTTGTATTTCATCTAATGGTCTATCTGCCAATTTGCCTATTTTTAGTATTCCAGCAGTATTTATTACATAATCTATTTGTTTTTCGACATCAAATACCGATTCCAAAGCATTTTGCACATCCTGATATCTGGCGACATCGCATCCCGTACTTTTTGCAAACGAATACACATGTGCACCGTTCGCAGTAGCGTGTTTTACAATGGATGCGCCAATGCCCTTTGTCCCCCCAAAGACAACAATCACTTTGTTATGCAAACCATTCAACGACACATTTTCATTAACATTAGTTGTCCTTAATTGGAATAACTTGTCCGCCAAAAATATATCTTCACCATGGGTTATTTTAATATTTTGAACATCACCATCAACAATATGAACTGGACCTAAACCATATTTCAAAACCAATCCACAATCATCCGTAAAATTATCATCGTCGTGTGCCATTTCGTGTGCTTTACGAATTATTGATAATTTAAAACATTGCGGTGTTTGGCCTTGGCACATATATTTACGATTTGGAATTTGAACAATATTTTTGTCATCGTCTATTTGTACAATCGTATCTGTTGCCGGGATAACAACATCCACCGCGGAATATGTTTGCAGCGCTTTGGCACAATCTTGTATTATTCTTTGCGCCAAAAATGGGCGGGCACAATCATGAATAAATACATTTGCCTCATCGTCCATAATAGCCGAAACACCGATGCAAGAACTTTCTTTACGGGTTGCACCGCCATTTAATATTTTAGTAATTTTTTTATATGAATTTTTTAACAATATATTTTCTAATACATGCCTATATTCAGCCAAAATTACAACAACAATTTCATCAATAATGTTTGATTGTTCAAATATATCCAATGTATGTTCCAAAACAGTTTTTCCTGCAATTTTCACAAATTGTTTAGGCGTATCACCACCAAATCTGGTTCCTGATCCAGAGGCTAAAATAACAGCATAATTTTTCATTATATACCCTCTTATTTTAAAATTAACAAATCTAACAATTGACGTGTGGCTTTGCCACATTCAAATTCGTTCCATTTTGCATTAAACTGGTCATATCTTG
>CAMYXE010000113.1 GCA_947303165.1 uncultured Pseudomonadota bacterium
TGTGTAGAATCTGGGTCTTGTCACAGTTATAAATTGTAAATTTTTTACGAGTAATTTAGATATTGCGAAACTGTTTTTATACATTCGTTATATTTGTAATTTTGCATGAATTTATACATGGCATATATATTTTTGGATTATACAGTTGCTATACGCGATATTATACGGTTTTGGCGAATTTTTATACAGGCGAAAACTTTTTATGTTGTTATATAAGTGTATAAAAATGTATCGCACAGCATCCCAATTTTTCGGGTTTTATCCAAAATTCATACAAGGCAAAAAATCGCATAAAAATCAAACGGAAAAATTTAAAACAAAATTACGGAAAATTCGCCAAAACCCACGGAAAACATTGGATATATTTGCATTATGCTCCAACAAAATACAATCACAAAATTATACATTTGTTATACCGCTATTTTTACTTATACAAAAATTATACGAAAAATCGGCTGTAAGCCACGCTCACAGCGGACTAAAAAAATACACTATATTCAATTACTTATCTCTGTTAATCCGTATGTCACTTTGCTAGATAAATCATATATACAAAAACCGCGGATTTCCGCGGAATTTTGCTTAGATATTAAAGTCAAAAAAAGCCAATTTCTACAAAACAATATCCAAACATACGGACTAGTCTGTATGTCACAACAAATAACTTCTTAAAAATCGCAGAAAACCGGCATCGTTGTCCGTGTGTCGGGTGAGCAGATTGTCGGCATTGGTGTTATTTTTGACTGTCTAAGCTGGAATTCTGCTGGGTTGACATGTTTTCTGATGACAACCGCTGCATAAGGTCTGAAATATTTTTACCCATGCTAAGTAAATCTAAGACATCTCTTGTACGACCTATGTTTATACACGCGAGTCAAGGAATTCCGCCGTAAACCCCGCAGGTTTGCGGCATTTTTCTTTACTTCACACTTTTGTATTTACGCATATATGAACACACCAAAATACACCACAAATCACGCATCCAGCTGCACAGGATCCGTAACCCATCCGTCGTCTTATGAAGAACTTATGCTTTTCCCAACCCGTAATACATATTTAGCACATAACAATATATATTGATTTTTTCGCTATTTTATGATATAATAATTAGCAATTCGAGGCGCATTGTTGCGCCGTTTTTTATTGCCCGCCAAATCACCCACAAAATTTTCAAATTTTGCGGGGCCCGATATGCGGGCTTTTTTTTATTTAACCGAAGGAGTTATAATGCAAACACCAAATTTTTTACGCAATTTATTACAATCTAATAACTATTGGAATAAAGATAGCACTGAATTTGCAAAAGCAAATGAATATCTGGAAACATTGTTCCCAGGACAATTGCAAAAAGACGCAACAGGCCAATATATTGACCCAGAATACGACATGACTTACGAACAGTTTTTGGCTGCGCAAAAGAAATTTGATGACGAAATAGAGGAGGTTCTTCAAGAGGCAGAAAGTGAACATGATGACGAAAGCGATGTAAGTAACGAATTCCAAAATGTAGATATTAGACAGTTTGTAGAAATAGCAGAAACAATAGATGTATTGGTTGTAATGCCAGATGGAAATATAGAAACAAAGCAATTGATTGTTTATGAGTTAAATATTCAGGAAAGTTCAAATGAATATTTGGAATCTGGAAACAAGACTTGGATTTGGCACAGCGAAGATGACGAACGAATTTGCGATGATTGTGCATCGCATGATAGCGAAATTTTTGAAGACAACGATGATATTCCAGGAATTCCAGTTCACCCAAACTGTCGTTGCTGGGTTGAAGAAGTAAAGTTAGATGATAATGGCAAACCAATTTCCAGCAAAGTTTATAAAGGTCAAAAGCCCGAAAATAAAACTGAGACAAATAAGGTTAGCGACATGAAGACAAGTAAGGATACTGAAAAATTTGACCAAGCATATAATAATCTGAAAGAACGAGAAGGAGGATATACAACAGGTAAAAACCAGAAAAAAGACGAACCAACCAACATGGGTATAAAACAAAGTACTTTGGATAAATATTCTGCGAAATACCCAGATAAAAATTTTCCACAGGATGTAAAAGATTTAAACGAACATCAGGCAAAGGAAATATATAAAAGTGAATACTGGGATAATACAAGAATACCACAAATAGAAAATGATAGAATACGTAACGCGATATTTGATATGAATGTTATGGGTGGTGCAGGAAAAGTTGTTCAAAGAGCGATAAACAATTTTTCTGATGCAAATTTAAAGGTTGATGGTATTATAGGCAAAGAAACAATCAAAGCTATAAATGCAATTCCAGATACAAAGATTGAAGAATTTATGTCAACAGTCAAGTCCGAAAGAATCAATTATTTGCAAAATACACGAAATTGGGAAACCGCAAAAAATGGATGGACAAAAAGGACTAATGCATACTGATTATTGCTTCGCCCAAATGCCCTCCACTGTTGCGTTCATACCACAAAAAGCATTGTCTGAATCTGCGTTAATATAACGCAGATTCAATTCATTGTTAGATAATATCTGAAACCTTATACCAACAGTAATATTATATTCCGTATTTGTTTTATTATCGTATACATATTTTGTGGTTTTATACTCCGCAAAATCATCTTGAATGGATAATTCGCCATCAACATCACATATGTGTGAATCGTACCACGATTGAATATTAAACTCACAAATAGAATCAGAACAATTAGAAATTATCATTTCGCCACCAAATGATGTGCTCATGTCATTTAAGCGCCATTTGCCCACTAAATTATCAACAAGTGTCTGTTCTGCATTCGCATAAATTGGTATAAAACATAAATACGAAATAAAACAATACAGTGGTATTTTCATAGTGTTGTTCCTATTTTATATAAAAGCTGTCGAACGTAG
>CAMYXE010000114.1 GCA_947303165.1 uncultured Pseudomonadota bacterium
GAAAATAAGAAATATTGCGATTATCGCGCACGTTGACCACGGGAAAACGACCCTGGTTGATAACATGTTGAAACAGGCGGGAACTTTCCGCGAAAACGAACGCGTTGAAGACCGCGTAATGGACAGTGGCGACATTGAACGCGAACGTGGAATTACCATATCAGCAAAACCTACATCTATTTTATGGCACGATTATAAGATTAACATTGTAGATACCCCGGGACATGCGGATTTCGGTGGTGAAGTTGAACGTATTTTATCCATGGTTGATGGCGTTGTATTATTGGTAGACAGTGCCGAAGGTCCCCTGCCCCAGACCAAGTTTGTGTTAAGCAAGGCATTGAAATTAGGTCTGCGTCCAATCGTGTGTATTAACAAAGTTGACCGCGGCGACGCACGCCCAGACGAAGTTTTATCTGAAACTTTTGATTTGTTTGATAAATTGGGTGCAGATGATGCACAGTTAGATTTTCCATATCTGTACGCCGTTGGTCGCGACGGTTGGGCGGTTCGCAATTTGAATGACGAACACAAAGATTTGACCCCATTATTCCAATTGATTGTCGATCATGTCCCTGCCCCCGATTGTAATGGTTCGCGTTGTCAATTAGACGCCCCGTTCAAAATGTTGGCGACCACATTGGAATCAGATCCGTACGTTGGCCGAATCTTGACCGGCAAAATAGAATCTGGAACCGTTCATGTTGGCCAAGCGGTAAAAGCAATAAACATGAATGGTGAATTTATTGAAAACGCGAAAATCACAAAAATTATCGAACATCGTGGCATCGAAAAAATATCACGCGAAAGCGCGTCTGCGGGTGACATTGTGGTTGTTGCTGGATTCACCAAGGCAACGGTGGCTGATACACTTTGTGACCCAAGTGTGACCGAGGCGATTCCTGCTATGCCAATCGATCCGCCAACCCTGACTATGACATTCTTTGTAAATACGTCACCATTAGCTGGACAAAGCGGCAAAAAATTGACTTCGCGTATGATTGGTGAACGCCTGTTCAAAGAAGCCGAAACAAATATCGCCTTGCGTGTCACACAAAGTGAAAACAAAGAATCATTCGAAGTTTCTGGTCGTGGTGAATTACAACTTGGAATTTTAATTGAAACGATGCGCCGCGAAGGTTTTGAGCTTTCTGTATCGCGTCCACGCGTTGTTATGCACACTGGCGAAAACGGCGAGATGTTGGAACCTATTGAAGAAGTAGTCATTGATGTTGACGACGAATTTAGCGGTGTAGTTATCGAAAAAATGACAAAACGCAAGGCAACAATTACCGAAATGAAGGCTTCTGGTGGCGGGAAAACACGTATCGTATTTTCTGCACCATCACGTGGGTTAATTGGATATTTGTCTGAATTTCGAACCGATACACGCGGTACAGGAATTATGAACCGCGTATTTGATAAATACGACACATATCGTGGTCCGATTATTCAATATCGCCCAGGCGTTTTGGTATCCATGGAAAAGGGTGTCACTGCAACCTATGCGCTGCACAACTTGGAACCACGTGGCGTATTATTTGTTGGCCCACAAACCGAAGTGTATTCTGGTATGATTATCGGCGAACACAGCAAAGAAAACGATTTGGAAGTGAACCCTATCAAGGGTAAAGAACTTACAAACGTTCGCAGTGTGACCGCCGATGAAAAATTATTCCTTGCACCGCCACGCAAAATGTCACTGGAAGAAGCACTGTCATATATCCAAGACGATGAATTGGTAGAGGTAACCCCGGCTACAATCCGTTTACGCAAAAAAGAATTAGACAGTGGTAAACGTAAAAAACTTGCCCGCGGTAAAGAAGAATCCCTGTAAAAGTATAAGTTGCAAAATACACCAAAAGTGTGTAATTTATATTATATGAAAAGGAACACTTCTATCAAAAAACGTTTATTCTTGTTTGCAGGTTACAATGCAAATAATATAATCGATGCATCGTTGGTTTATTATGTGTCTTGTTTAGCCCAGGTTGGTGACGTTGTTCTTTGTATGGATTCTGATATCCCAAAATCCGAACTTAAAAAAATAGAACCTTTCACGTTGAAAGCTATGGCAGAACGCCATAGGGAATATGATTTCGGATCATATAAACGCGCATATTTATGGGCAAAAGAAAACCTGGATTTAAATAAATATGATTTTGTGTATATGTTGAATGATAGCGTATACGGCCCATTATTTAATATAAAACCATACCTTGACAAGATGGAAAGTTTTGGCACCGATGCATTTGGTTTAATTGAAAACCCAAAAAAAGAACACCCGCATATCCAATCATGGTTTATCGGTATGTGCAAAACTGTATTTTTATCTGACTGGTTTGATAAATTTATAACAGGTGTCACTCATCAAAATGGTAAAGGTATGATTACTCGTATCTATGAACATGGTTTTTCAAAATTGGTGATTGAACATGGTGAAACGTGGAAATGTATATATTCAATTTATGGACGTGGTGTCTATAACCGTGTAAGAAAAATGTATCGTATGAAAATACCATTTTTTAAAAAAGTATCTTTTACACGACACGATGGGGGACTTGGACCGCAAATTCATTACGTATTAAATCATATATTGCCAAAAACACGTGATGCAATTGTGACAAGTGCCCAAGATGCATACGGACACGAATATATAAAAACAATGTTATCACGCGGGTATTTATCGGGCACGCTTCACACACTTAAATACGGAATAAAAAAATTTTTGGCAGGTAAGCTATGACAAAGACAAAGAAAATTGCCGCTATAACAATGGCACGAAACGACGAATTTTTTCTTTCGCGTTGGGTTGAATATTATGGCAAAGAATTGGGGCAAAAAAATCTTTACATAATTCTGGACGGAACGGACCAATCAGC
>CAMYXE010000115.1 GCA_947303165.1 uncultured Pseudomonadota bacterium
ACTGCAAGTATTAGAACAAGATGTGAAAAATGGACGTTATGACAAATCGCCGGTTGCGATTGGTAATTTAACATTAAAAATTGGAAGAATGTTAGATGCAAATCCAACAGAAGAAAATGCGATTACTGCTATAAGTATTTTAAATGAGTTGTTCAGGAATGCCGATGAGGATATGCGCTATATTATCACAGAAGCAATCGCACATAAATTGGAGTATATCATTCATAAGTATGGTTATTTATTGCCACAAAGTTTCCAAGAGTATGTTGATAAATACATAAAACAACTGCGTGAGATATTTGTTGAGTGGTGTGAATTAGCAGGTGACAACAAGGTACAGACATTGCGTTTGGTTTCACACAGTACGCTACATTATGATTTTCATGGTGAATTGGATGCCATGAGTATAAATGAAGATAAAAATTTTTATGAAATTATATCTGTGACCGCAAAAGATTTAAAGGCGGATGGCAGTGTTCCTGCTCGCGAAATTGTATCTGAAGATAGACCACAACGGACATCGAATGATAATGGAAACGGTAATGGAGGTTATGTCCCCCCACGCCCCGCTGCGGCTGGAGGGGGCGGCGACAATCCACCACGTGTTGCGACGGCTGCGCTTCCACCACGTCCACCGCATGATGACAAGCCTGTCAGACAAGTTAAAATAGACTATAAAGGGAGAAAGGTTGATATTCTGGATTTAATCCTTATGGCTGTTTTGGATTCCATATTTGATAGTGTGGAACCATTTCAAGACGGTGCAAAGTTTAAATTGAAACCAGAAGTATTGCGTCACAGTTTTCCACCATATTCTTTTGCGTATGCCGGGGAACAAGTTGGTCCAGTTGTTAGGGAAGATACGCTTGGAAGAGGTATCGAAATAGACAAGAAACTGTATAGTTGGTCCGATTTAAATCAGTATTACCAAGATATTGTTTTAAGTCGTGGCAGAAAGGTCCATGTGACGCATAGATATGGTAGACATTTTGATGAATATAACGTCGATGTGAGTGCATTGGATTCTGATCCAGTTATTGGAACAAGAAATATTACCGTTGGAGATACCGCGGATATGCCGGCAATATTATATGCGTGTAAATTTTTGGAATATGCCGGTGCGGCACCACAAATTACACCCGAAGGTGACAGATAAGCTGTATTTAAACGACCATGTCAATTTAATGCAAATAAATAATGATATGACAAGGTTACAAGAGTTTATCAGATTGAGGAGTTATCAACCGTTACAGATGAAAGCGTTGGATTCTTTCACAGTACCTTGGCCCAAAGAAGGCATATCTGTTCCCAAGGATTTATTACCGTATACAACTGGTATAGTACGCAAATATTGGCAAACCGCCCCAAAGGTAAAAGTCAATGGTCGCGAATTAGATATGAGTTCGGTATTTCCATCCGGCTATGGTCGCAGATAAACAAAAGGAGCAAATTTCTGCCCCTTTTTTAATTCATTTATTACCTAAGTTTATGACGGTTTGGAAAGAAAATTAAAGCGTTTTTACGAATTTTGTGATACAATGAACCCGAACAACAAAGGAGAAAATATGAAAATCTTATATGTTTTACCAATTCTACTAGGATTATGTGCTTGTGATAAAAAGTCGATTTACACTACAACATATAATTTGGATTGTGGAAACGTCGAAAATTCTATAAAGGTGCAAAAAATAAATATTTATAAAGATTATGTCGTTGTTTATCAAGGAAACAAAAAATTCAAATTTAATTTAGTTGAACGCCTTTATGGTTTAGGCTCAGAAAGTTTGGCTGGCACAAATACCAAAGCAGCAAATGTGTATGGTGAAAATGCGGAATTAGTTGCATTCACAGATTCTCTTGGAAAAAGTATAGGTTTTATTTATAACGAGCGGCAATGTTGGTCTGATGCAGAATCATATAATCCAAAACATACTACCAAGTCGCAATCAAAAACAAAATATATTGGTGAAGAACTTGTAAACCAATTATTTGGTTTTATTGATGTTAAAGGAACGCATGATATACCTTTGGATGTTGATGGGTTAGAAAGCCGTACTTTTGAAACGCAAGCCCAAGCAAAGTGCGGTTTATACAACGCGATATATAAAGTCAATGGTAATAATGGTTGGTTGCAATTGCTTGATGATACAAAACCTTGTGAAGAGGCTAAATTAAAAGACGGTGAATGGGCGGTAAGTTTTCCGTACGGTACGATAAAGGGTGTTTCTTTATGCAGTGCTAAAGATGGGGATAAACAAAGTTTTAAATATGATGAAGAAATGTCATCACAATGGTCTGCTAATGAAGATGAGTTAAAAACAATAAGTGGTATGAAAAAATCTTGTTGGTGTAGACCGTCTGGATTGTATAGTTCTGCAACGGACGCAAATCCCAAATTTTCAGTAGGTTCGAGTGATAATTGGGTGTTTGTGATAAGTGAAGAAAACGAAAACGCTTGCAATGAAAGATGCGCGGGTTATTGTGCCACGGCTGCATTGTGGTATCCCAATTTTCGTCGAGCATCATTTAAGTAGTTTCCAAACATTGTAGAAACAAGAAACTCGCCTTTTAGGCGAGTTTTTTACTTCATATATTTTTAAATAACTTTCTTTGTTCATAAAAACACCAAATATGAACATTTGGCAGGACATACTGTGCAATTCACGAACTAATGAAATACATGATTTATTGCAATTTGGGAAAAATATTAAAACATTTCTGCAAATTTTATGATATAATGTCTGTGAATTCTAAAGGCACAAAATGTGTAAAAAGTTTATTTGCTTTTTATGTTGTTTTATCCCATCCATTTCTTATGGTGATGATTTGGTCACCAGGGCGGAACAAGTATTCGATGCCG
>CAMYXE010000116.1 GCA_947303165.1 uncultured Pseudomonadota bacterium
TAATATGCAGATTCGCAACATAAAAACGAAAATTGTGAACGAATCGCAAATCAAGGAATAGTTTCAATCATTAGTTGTAATATTTAATTCGGTCAACCGAATTATTTTATAAATAAAACAATCTGTTAACACACAAAGGAGAAAAAATATGACAGAAAGTCAAACAAATTATGTAGCCGAAAAATTCCAAAATGCAGAACAAATTTGGTTTTGGTTTCTTTATTCTAAATCTGTACGAAATGATATAGGAATGCATAATGGGCGAACCGCGACACGACGCGTATGCGAATTGGTTGATGTAGAAACACTTATTACAAAACTTTATTTGTCGGGCAAATTAACCGATGCCCAACTTGCCATCATGAAAGAATTTGGCGATAGGCATCGGGCGCCACATCAATATGTTTGGCGTGAAAATCATGCTGCGGCATTATGGGATGCGGCGATGTCTGTTTTGGAAGATGCCGCACGTGAGAAAGGTTGGCTGGATTAAATATAAGTAAAGGTATATAAAATGGTCATTATTGCATTTGCACCAAAATCGTCTAAGGTTTTACCAAATATTTTTTGTAAGCATTTTAAACACTGTGCTGTATTGGTTCGTGAACACAATGGATTTGTACTTTACCAATTTGTTTCACGAAACAAACTTGAAACAATTCATATCAAATTACGTGATATCACAATTCTTGGCGAACATGGTTGGCGATTTGTTTATGTGCCATGTTCATTGCCACAAAATTTTCCAAAAAAACTTTGACATGTGTAAATATGGCAAAACACGCGATTGGTTTGCGTGCACCATTTGTGCAAACACCCGATGCACTTTATAAAATAATTCATGATTGAAAAATGTCCGGTAAAACACCGGACATTTTTTATTTATTTGCCATTTGCTTTTTTATTATGTACATCTGAACAATACCGAATATATTTGATACCGTCCAATACAAAACCAATCCCGCGGGCATCCATGCAAACATGATTGTAAATATTATCGGCAACCATTTCATAACACGCCCAGTCGCCGCCGCCATATCATTACCGTTTTGGTTTTTATTGTGTCCCGCTTGTAAATACTGTTGCAACCACATTGTTACGCCCATCAAAATAGGTAGTATAAAATATGGATCCATTGCCGCCAAATCAGAAATCCACAAGAAATGTGCATTGCGCATATTTACGGAAACCAGCAATGCCTTGTACAATGCAAAGAAAATTGGAATCTGAATCAACATAGGCAAACATCCAGACATTGGTGATGTCTTGTGTGTTTTATATAAATTCATCATTTCCATCTGCAACCGCATTTTATCATTTGCGTAAAGTTTCTGGATACGTTGCATTTCGGGTTGCATACGTTGCATCGCTATTGATGATACGTATGATTTACGCGTCAATGGCCACATCAATAAACGCAACAATATGGTCAATAAAATTATCGCCACACCATAATTCATAACAAATGAATTTAATATATTTAATATCCACAACAATGGTTCCGCAAAAAACCAAAACCAACCATAATCAATCGTCTTGTCTAATCCAGATATCGTTGTTGATGCGGTATCCAATATTTGTTGATCGCGCGGGCCCGCAAAAATTGTTGTTGTAAATAAACCTGTATCCCCCGGGGCAACCTTGACCGCCGCCACTGAACTATCGGTAACATATTTCTTACCCACAGATTTTGCACGCATAGTTTGATCAGGCGATTTTATTTCGGCAATCGTTTGCCAATATTGGTCGGAAAAACCGAAAAATCCATTGGTTGTAGAATATGCGTACGCTTTACTGTCTAGCCTATTCCAGTTAACATATTTTATTTTTGACTTCGCATTTGTAATTGCGCCTGTTTCAACACCTGCGGCACTCTCGTGTCCTGTTCTCACAAACCTTGCATATGGTGCAAATGTCAATTCACGTTTAGTTTTATTTTCCACTGTATCTGTAATAGTAATCAAATAGCCATCAATATGAATGTCACGCGTAAAGATAACACCATCGGAATTTTTCCACGTCATTTTATTGTCGATTTCGCGCCACAATGTTTTTGTGTCTGGTGCGATTGTACCAGTAGCAGTTAAACCAACCTCAGCGAAATCTTCATCTCCACCAAGTAACATTACATGTTTGTCATTATCTTTTTTTGATGTAGCTGCGTAATTAATCAATTCTATATTTGAAATACGCAAACCGCTGACATTCGCTTTTATATCATCACCAGAAATTTCCCGCGATGGCAAATCTATATTCTCGGTTGCAACAATTGCGATATCGGCATCACTGGGGACAACATCCGTCTTGGGATTTGTCCACATATTTATCAACCACCAAGATCCTAAAAACAAAATCATCCACCATAGGAAACTACCCAAACGGGATTTTGGACGCCCCGCACTATTCGTAGCATTTCTATTTGCATTCCATGCGGCAAAACCAGAATTATTATCCAAATACTGAACCATATCTTTACCCCTTTAAATTATTTATACAACGACGACGTGCAATCCACCAATTCAAGATGTAAAGCAACACACCGACCGTAATAAAAATGTCCGCGACATTAAATGACGGCCAGTGCAATCCACCAATATGAAAATCCAAGAAGTCAATCACCGCACCAAAACGAATTCTATCAACTAGATTTCCCAATGCGCCACCAACAATCATTATCAACGGCGCGCGTTCATAACTTTTTGCACGCACAAGTAAATAGTATAATAACAAACCAATTATAATCGCCGTTGCAGTTGTCATTATCATTGGGCGTGTATCCCCCAGGCCACGGAACAATGAAAATGCCGTTCCTGGGTTCCATGTGAACACTATATTGAAAAAGTTCGTCACATGACGCAT
>CAMYXE010000117.1 GCA_947303165.1 uncultured Pseudomonadota bacterium
TATGTTGTTATTGGTTTATTTGTTGTTATAGCGTAATCATCAGAATATGTATCTCCAAGTCCAGCAAGAATAACAAAATAATCAAACCCCATATCATTAACACGTTTTGCAATATCACTTATGCATCTATTATAGACTTTTTCCGAACCAACGGCACTACTTTTACAACTAGCAACAAATATTCTATCTCCCATTTTTTCACATACATCTTGGCCAAACTCATTACAAGGGACATACTTTATATCAGAAAATATACATCCAGCTAAACACAAGCAAATATATATCAAAAATAATTTTTTCATACAATTCTCCTAGAAACATCTGTATTATAAAACCATACATAGAAAAAATCAAAATCAAATAATTTAATCAATTTTCACCATCGGGTGAAATTAACCATTTTTCTTTAAAGTCTTTTACCCGTTGCATTAAATCAGTAAATTCTCGTTTATTTTCTGCTCGATTAGTGCAAGCATACTCCCACCGAAAACAAAAACCGACCTTTATGACCGGTTTGTGTTTTAAGGTTGGGTCATCATTTGTCGATATAATCTCACTTTTTCTTACTTTTTAAAATAGATTCAATTATCATGTATAATATGATCACATTGAATATCAAAGTAATACTGTTAAATAAAATTATCTGAAATGAATGTAGATATACACCGTAAAGGATCCAAAAAACCAACCCTATGCAATATATGATATACATATACATAGAAAGCCCTGACACGTTTTTTGTTGTGATTGATTTTATCGTCTGAGGTAAAAATGCAAGCATTGTGCAAGCCCCAGATAAATAACCTATGATTTCCCCCAAAAAAACATTCATAAAAATTTTCCTTTTTTAATTTATGTTTTTATTCACTGTAATACAAAATCAATAATTATTCAATTTAAATCACAATCACTTTTCGCTGAATGTTCTTACCTGTTGCACAAGTGCTATTAATTCAGTTTTATTATTTGTTCGGCCAATGTAAAATGTTTTCCACCAAAATAAAAAAGAGGAAATTTTCATTTCCTCTTTTTTGCCTTATCTTTTGCCACCTTTCGACAAGAGACTTTTTATAGCTGGCCCCAAACCCTGAGTGCTTACATTCTGTTTGAATTTTTTTACTGCACCCGACACACGGTCGCCAGCACCTTTAAGGCGTAATTTTGCTATTTCTCTGGCATATTTTTCACTAAAAAGCAGATCAAACTTAACACCCTTGCCAAGATAAGTTATTTTTTTCAAGCTTTCCGGGTCAAGTTTTACATTGCTTAAATCTGTACCATCAGGGATATATCCACCTATTCCAGGATCAGAGGAATTTTCCCCTAGCGTTATATTTTTTGGTAATTTAACGTCCTTGTCCAAATGCAACTGCCCATTTACAGTCAAGCTTTTAACTTTACTTAGATCAGTTCCAGATGGGACATTGATAGAATAAACGTTCAAATTTTCAATACCACTAAAATCTATTTTCGATGGAATATGTCGCGTCAATATGGTGACCTCTTTTGGAAATTTTATTCCTTTGCCCAAAGAACCAAGTTGGGTTATTGTTATACCAGCTAAATTACTTAAATCCAATCCATCTGGGATATGCCCACAAATTGGCAAATCCATTTTTTTCACTATCCCGTAGCCTTGATCATCAAATTCTAAATTCCATTGTTTTTTATCATATGTCATAGATTTCGTTATAAACGTTAATTGCGCATCTTTTGGCA
Source organism: uncultured Pseudomonadota bacterium (assembly GCA_947303165.1). GTDB lineage: Bacteria > Pseudomonadota > Alphaproteobacteria > Rs-D84 > Rs-D84 > Enterousia. The sequence goes on from CAMYXE010000117.1 coordinate 1,720, forward strand.
TTTTGATATCTGCAGGAAAATACACGTGCGTACCGTCAACAAGTACTTCTTTGACACCGGTTTTTGCAAGGTCCCCAGATGGAAAAATTGTAAAATGCGATGGGTTAAGCGTGGTTACGTGATTCCATTCTTCTGTCGATATATCTACGCCACGTGGTTTAGATACTCCGTGTGTATCAAAACCGTGAATTAAAATTCTCTCTGGCAATTTGACACCTTTCCCCACTTTTGATGTATCAGTAAAAACTAAATAATCAACACCACTTAAATCCACACCATCTGGAATATCTGAATGTATCTCTACCCGCAACGCGCCTGTGGATTCGTCAATATGATACGAATAACCGTCTCTCATTTGTTCATGTAGCTTTTGCAACACTTCTTCTGTTTTGCTCTTTGCCATAATTTTCTCCTTGATTTGTATTTTTACAACACAATTATATCATTTGTCACATTAATACGCAAACAAAAATCGTTTTAAACGCAACAACTATATGGTACAATTTATATCAAAAGGATATGTCATGAAATTTGTTTTAAAAGGCACCAGAATAATATTGATGCATTTAGAACCATCTATGCATAATGCTAACTTGATGTATGAAGTCTTAATTCAAAATAAAAATTTTCTATTACCTTGGATGCAATGGTTACACAATACAAAATCCGCTAAAGACACACATAACTTTTTAATTCAATCTGATAAAAAATGGGAAAACGATGATGCTTATGAATATGCAATTATTTTACACGATACAATTATTGGTATGTGTGGCGCAGTAGAAGTCGACAAGAAAAACAAAAAAGTTGCATTGGGCTACTGGTTAGCTAACGATTATCGTGGTAATGGTTATGTTATGGAATCAGTTAGTATCTTAGAACAAGAATTATTTAAGAACGGTTTTAATAAAATCATAATTCATAATGATGTATTAAACAAAAATTCTGTAAATGTTGCGAGAAAATTGGGTTATGAATTAGAAGGTGTGTTAAAACAAGACAGATGGCTGGCATATGAAAATCGTTTTCGTGATACCAACTGTTTTGCAAAATTCAAAAACAAGTAAATTTATAACCATTTTTCTTTAAACAGTTTTACACGCAACATC
>CAMYXE010000118.1 GCA_947303165.1 uncultured Pseudomonadota bacterium
CGTGTCGCGATTTTATCTTCGGGTGTGATTCGTGATAGGGGAATTTTAGAAATTGATGAAGATGTTATTTACACCACCCAATATCCATTGCCAGATTGGGAACCTATGGGCGGATGGTCAATCGATAGGGCATTATTGCTTGCCATTATTAAACAAGAGAGTGGTTTTCGTCCTGGGGTCAAATCTGGTGCGGGTGCAAAAGGGGTTATGCAATTAATGCCGGGAACGGCAAAATTGGTTGCGCGTGCAAACAAGGTGAAAATGTCAGATATTGATATGTCGAATCCCGAACATAATATGTTTTTGGGGCAACAGTATATTGTCGATTTGTTGGTGCATCCAAATATCAATAATAATATTATCAAAATGCTGGTCGCATATAACGCGGGTATGGGGTCATTGGTAAAGTTTGAAAAGTCTTTTGATACGTCAGACCCGTTATTGTATATCGAAAGTTTTCCCGCATATGAAACGCGTGGTTATATCAAACGCGTTATGGCGAATTTGTGGTTATATCGTGCGCGTCTTGGGCAACCATTAACCACATTAAAAGTGTTGGCGGATTCAGAATGGCCGCTGTATAACAGTGAAGATGAATATGTTCGCGTCGAAGATATTCCATATGCAATTTAATCAAATGATAATCAATGCAGATTTTTCAATTGAAAACGAATGCGCGTGCAATTTGATTGCCGGCGTGGACGAGGCGGGGCGTGGTCCGCTCTGTGGACCGGTTGTTGCGGCGGCGGTAATATTCCCAAATCGCGAGGTTGAAATTCCTGTTGTAATTCGTGATTCCAAAAAAATGTCGCCTCATCAACGCGCGGTTGCATACGATTGGATTATAAACAATACTATCTGGGCAACTGGTGCATGCAGCCCGGCGGAAATAGATGAATTAAATATACTGTGGGCATCTATGTGTGCGATGGAACGTGCGGTTGGGAAATTGCGGCAAAAACCAGATATGTGTTTAATTGACGGCAACCGTGTGCCAAAGAATTTGACTGGTCATGCGGTGGTCCGGGGTGATGCGAAATCATTGTCTATTGCGGCGGCATCAATAGTGGCAAAGGAAACACGTGATAAAATTATGCATGAATTGGCGGACCAATTTCCCGAATATGCGTGGGATAAAAATGCGGGGTATCCAACCGCGGAACATTTGACGGCAATTGAAAAATATGGTATAACAGAACACCACAGGAAAACTTTTGGCCCAGTTAGAAAAGTCCTGAAAACCGGTGAAGAATCTTGACTTTGTATTGCGTTTTTTATACAATTTTCGCGCTTGGAAAAGGAAGTTAAAATGGCGGAAAATCTGATCGAAGGTAAGATAGAAGTAAAACCGATTGTTTTTGTTGAGCATTCACCAAAGATTAGTGTGGAAGCGTTTGTTGCGTTGTGTCGTGCATTAAATCAACCGCGACCGCGTTGTGTAACGGATTATGTTCCACAATATTTTATTGCCCCAAAAACAGATCGGGCATACGGTGCATAGTATTAAAAATACGGAAAGGAGAAAAAATGAAATTGCGTGATTTAAGTGGATTGTCTTTGCGTGGCAAATATGTGTTGTTGCGTGATGATTTTAATGTGCAAATTGTTGATGGAAAAATTACCGAAGGATTCCGTATAGAACGTAGTATGGAAACAATAGATTTCTTGCGCAATGCGGGCGCACGTGTTGCAATTGTGTCGCACCTTGGGCGACCAAAAGGGGAACGCAATATGAAATATTCGTTGCGCGGGGTTGCGGAATATATGAAATTGCCATTGATAGATGATTGTTTAAATAAAGATTTCTTGGCGGATATGAAAGATGGCGATGTGGTGCTGTTGGAAAATGTGCGGTTCTATCCGGGTGAAGAGGCGAATGATGCCGAATTCGCGAAGCAATTGGCAAATGGATTTGATATATTTATTAATGATGCATTTGCGGTTTCGCATCGTGCACATGCCAGTACCGTTGGTGTGACGGAATATTTGCCGTCGTATGCGGGTTTATTGTTGAACAGTGAAATTGACAATTTGACCGCGGCGATGGAAAATCCAAAACATCCGATGTTGTCCATTGTTGCGGGATCTAAGGTTTCAACCAAGATTGGTGTATTGCGTGCGTTGGCGCGTTTGTCTGATACGCTGATTGTTGGTGGGGCGTTGGGGACAACGTTTAATTTTGCGTTGGGCGAAAAGGTTGGAAATTCGTTGTATGAACCAGATCAAAAAGATAACGCGTTGGAAATTATGAAATATGCCACAGATAATAATTGTCGTTTGTTGGTGCCTTTGGACAAGGGGGTTGGTCCAGTATTCGAACCTGATGCACCGCGCACAGATAAAGATATGAATGATATTGCCGATACAGACGTCATTATTGACGGCGGGCCAAAAACCGCGGCGCGCGATGTTGATGAAATAGGGCGTGCGGCAATGGTTATTTGGAATGGAACGGTTGGTATGGCGGAATGGATGCCGACATGGTCACATGGTTCGTTTGCAATTGCGCGCGCCATTGCCGAAAATACCCGTAATGGAAAATTAAAGAGTATTGTTGGTGGTGGTGATACTGTTGCGGCACTGGATGCGTGCGGTGTTATGAATGATATCACATATGTTTCAACCGGTGGTGGCGCATTTCTGGAATTTATCGAGGGTCGTGAATTGCCGGGAATAAAAGTATTAGAAAGTAATTAATAAACGGGGCGTTTGCCCCGTTTGTTTTACTGATTTTGCGGAATATAAAGTCCGTGGTACATTTCGTATTCTGTTGGGGTTTCCGAGATTTCAACCTGGGCTTCCTTTATATCAGCTG
>CAMYXE010000119.1 GCA_947303165.1 uncultured Pseudomonadota bacterium
TTGGCCGGGAGCAGATCATTCCAGGATCTGACAATTGTGAATAATGATGATTTTAATGCGTTTGTTATGGGGGGTGAAGACGTTTATATTTACACTGGACTGTTGACACGCATACGGACACCAAACGCACTGCGCGCGGTTGTTGCACACGAATTGGGACATACAATTGGTGGACATATGGCACAATTGTCCGCGGCGATGGAGGCCGCGATGAAACGCGCCATGATAATTCAGGCATTGGGAATAGGTCTTATGGTTGCGGGCGGAAATCCATCTTTGGGGGCGGGGGTTATGGCGGGTGCAACGTCGGTGGCACGTCAATCTATGTTGTCTTTTTCACGTGACGAAGAAAGAATGGCCGATGATTTAGGAATTAACCTGATGATACGTTCAGGCTTTAATCCAAACGGTTTCGTAGATGTGTTCGAACAGATGAATGAAATGACGGCACATATGGAATCGCGCATAAATCCAAATGCAATAAATCACCCGTTGACAGCGGAGCGTTTGAAAAACGTGCGCGAACGATTGAATAAATCCGATGTAAAAAATAAAAAGTTTAAATCCGATTCATCTAATATCGCGGAACGATATGCACTTGTTCGTGCCAAATTAATAGGATATCTTGATAATGCAAATCGCGTAAAGACACTTTATCCATATTCAGACAAATCAGATGCGGCAATATACGCCCGTGCAATCGCAAATACGCGCGGTGGTAATCTGGATGGTGCATTGGTTGGTGTGCAAACTTTAATTTCGCGTGCGCCCAAGAATCCATATTTTTATGAATTGTTGGGCGACTTGCAATATGCATACGGGCATTATGATGACAGTGTCGATGCATATGAACACGCGTTGAAATTGCAACCCAAGGCCCCACAGATTGAAAACGCACTGGCAATCGTTTTAACCGAAAGAAATAAACCCGATGATAAACAACGGGCCATTGAATTATGCAAGCATGTTATTTTAACCGAAGAAACGCCATTGGCGTATTGGACATTGGCGCGCGCATATGGTTCGGATGATGGGCGTTCAGATTGGGCAATGGCGGAATATTATCGTATGCAAAAATCACCGGAAAAATCGCGCGAATATGCCAAACGTGCCAAGAAACATTTGCAAAAAGATTCGCCAGAATACATCAAGTCTGATGATATATTAAAACAAAAGAAATAGTTTTTACGATAAAACTTGCTTTTGTAATTCAATGATTTTTTTGATGCCATTCGCGGCCATTTCCATAATTTCATCTAACTGCGACTTTTCAAATGGATGTTGTTCGCCGGTTGATTGAACCTCGATAAATTTTCCAGATTCCGCTATTACAAAGTTCGCATCCATTTCCGCACAACAATCTTCTTCGTAATCCAAATCTAATATCAATTCATTGTTCCATATCCCTGCGCTGATTGCGGCAACGTTTTCACGAATTGGGTTTTCATGGATGCGTCCGTTTTCCATTAACCATTTTACCGCAACAGCCATTGCAACGAATCCGCCAGTAATGCTTGCGGTGCGTGTGCCCCCATCGGCCTGAATTACGTCACAGTCGATTGTAATTGTGTGTTTGCCAAGTGCCTCCATATCGACAACACTGCGCAATGCGCGCCCAATAAGACGTGAAATTTCCGCGCTACGATTATCCTTGGCCAATGCGTCACGTGTTTTACGTGTGCCATTTGCGCGGGGCAACATAGAATATTCCGCGGTCACCCATCCACCCGTCTTATTTTGCATGCGTTTCCACAATGGTTGGTTAAAATCTACACTTGCGGTGCATAACACTTGGGTTCCACCAACCTTGATTAAACAAGAACCTTCGGCCCATTTGTTTACACCAGTCTCCATAGACATCGGGCGCATTTGATTAAATTTACGTAAAGACGGACGCAACATAATATTTCCTTTTGTTTTGAGTCACAGTAATATAAAAACAATAACAATGCAATTTTTTTTATTACCTATATAGCGGCATGCTACTAACCACTTGAAAAATTCCTTTTGGGGTGTTAGAATCCAAACTATGTAAACAGCAAGAGGATTTATGTTATGAAACGTTCAGATATTATACGCACAATTCAGGTTCAATTTAAACGTATGCGCATGAAAGATGCTACGGCGGTTTTGGATACTGTGTCCGATTCAATGATTGATGCAATTGCAAAAGGTGACCGTATTGAAATTCGTGGTTTTGGTACGTTTCAGCCACGTCCACGTGCAACAAAAATTGGGTATAATCCTGTGACGGGGCAGCCAATGCATTTACCCGCGAACACGACAATTTTGTTCAAGCCTAGTCGTGAACTAACAAAAAAAATGAATGGATAATATTATGTTATTCGGTAAAAGTTCCGGAATTAAAAATAAAAATCGCGAAAAATATGACAAGGTTCGCCGTTTAATGTGGATAAAGTGCGAATCCTGCGATAAATTAGTGTATTACAAGGACTATAAAGATAACCATTATATTTGCCCGCGTTGTGGTCGTGCGTTCATTATGAACCCAAAACAGCGATTTGATTTGTTATTTGATGACCGGACATGGGAAAAAATTCCATTACCAACAATGTCTGATGATCCATTAGGGTTTTCTGATCGTGTCCCTTATTCAGAACGCCTGGCCGAGGCACGCGCGGATACGGGATATAATGATGCGGTGACAACCGCGGACGGTTGCATCGGTGGCATCCCGACAACGATATGCGTACTAAATGGTGAATTTATGATGGGGTCAATGGGCCGTGTCGCCGGCGAATGTATTGTGGCCAGCGCGGAACACGCAATTGAAA
>CAMYXE010000120.1 GCA_947303165.1 uncultured Pseudomonadota bacterium
TTCTTGGCGTATATTATCGTTATCAAACATCTCGTTATGCGGATAATCATCTGCACTATCTGGAACACCAATCGCATGACGGAAGCGATTTTTAACACTTTCATCAGATTTTTCATCTGGGACAGAAATCATACTAGATACTTTTTTTTCTAATTCAGAATAAGATTTTATTAACGCTTCACTATTTAATGTACCATCTTTGTTTAAAAATTTTTCTGGTATATTTTCCATTTTATTTTCCTTTGTTATTATCTAATTTGTGCATAAAATAAACGCCACATACGGCGACAATCGTTTGAATTGTGACATAAACATCCGAATCACCAACCAAGTATGAACATAATGCAGATAAAATTCCGACACATGTCATAATCTGTGTTTTCCGATTCGCAAAAAATCCGCCACGAATAAAACTCGCCATATTTAAATTCCTATTAAGTGTTTACATATAAAATAATATTCCATCTATGTCTGCAACGTATCCACGTGCGATTGCCCAATCTGGTAATAATTCACTTCTGTGAAACATCGTTGCGTGATTACACGAATCGGGTAAAAAGCCATGCAACATACGTGTTGCAACACGCACACACATTTGAAAATCTTTCTGCGATGCGGGCACAGATAAATATTTGTGATGTTCAGATTCGGTGCACAATGATTCGAAAATATTTTTATCAGATATAAATGTTCTTATTTTTTTATGATTATTTTGTGTCGCATTTGCAATCATTGATGTTAATGCCTCTACCACACATAACGACCTAGCGACAGTTTCGGCATATACAACACGCGCAATCGCGTATCCCAATTCAAGTGTTTCATTGTGCACGTCGACAATTTCCAATTGCATAATGTTTCCTTTTATGAAAATGAAAAACGCCGCATAGATATGCGGCATAAAAAAATTCACACATGCGTGTGAATAATATTCTTCCCTTTGATGTTTGGCATTGTATCATAAAATGACAAAAAAGTCAAGACATTTATAAAAAACGGCGGAAATCTGCACAGTGTATCACATCAAAATTTCATCACCATGAATCAATAAATATTCAGGTCCATTACGAACGACCAATGCACCGTTATCATTTATACCGATTAATTCGACCATATTTCCCCTATATTTCACCAATCCATTTAATCCTGCCGCCAATGACATCCACCTTTTACGAACAGAATCGAAATCCGCATTTATATATTTATCAAGATTCTTGGACAAACGCGAGAATACATCAGCTACATCAACATCATGATATTTATCCAAACGTGTTGTTTTATATTCTGGCACAGTTGGATTTGTATGCACATTTATTCCGATTCCGACAATAACATATCGTCCCGCATATTCAATCAACACCCCAGAAATTTTTGCATCATCAACCAGAATATCATTTGGCCATTTTATTTTTGGCAACATGCCGTACGAAACAAGTGTTTCTGCGATTGCAACCGCCACAGAATAAGACAACCGTGGATCACGTTCAGGTGAATAAAAAATGAAACTGGCATACAAGTTACCATGATGCGACACCCATTTTCGTCTATACCTGCCCCGCCCTGAATATTGTGCCGCCGCTACTATTACCGTATGATCGGACGCCTTACCACTTGCAATCATATCATACGCATATGTTTGTGTACTTGATATTTTATCAAAAGATAATACCTTATATCCCGCCAATTTTGAATATTCCGTTTTCGTTTTTTATAAATTCATGCCCAAACAATTTCCGCAAACCATAAATAGCTGTTTCCACAGTATGCGTTGTTGTTGTTTGTGCATAGCCCAAGGCCATTTTTAATTCATCCGCCGTCATTCCACCGCTTTGATAGAGTTTAACAACAATTTGGGTCTGCAATGGCGACAGCGAAACATTTTTCCCAAATATTTTTTTTAGCACATCAGAACCATCCGACGCCGCAATAATCGCGGTCTTAAGCTCAATTAGATTTATCGGCAGTTTTAAACCCAGTGTATCAATATTCACATCGGCCAACATAGGGTCCGATACCAGCCCCGCATTCAAATCTGACAAAATCTGTTGCCAGTATTTATCAGATGAAAAAATTCGAATTCCCGATAACATATATATAGAATAATCTATAAAAACCCAAGTGTCCAATAAAAAAGGCCGTCGCAACAATCCGCGCCGGCCAATTATTGCGAATCGAAATTCATCCATTGCGTTCATTTCTTGGATTATCAATAAATTTGGTAAATTCTTGAATAGAAGCCCCCGTAGAAGCCAAAATCTTTGAAATACTGTTAGTTGATGGCCATCGTGGCTGACCCTCCTTGGTCCAACGCTTGCTTTTATTAAATGTTGTTGGGTCCAGACCACTGCACCGGGCCAACCCAGAACACGACATACCGTGTTCCATTGCGAATCGCTCTATTGCGTGCCAAACATCATCATGTGTCATAATGTCCCCCCATGTTTCTTATTTTTTATAAATCTATTCTATGCATTGGAAATCTGCACCTCAACAAGCACTATTTCCTAGGAAAACAAGGGTTTGACTTAGACCAAAAAAATATTTTGACAAAAACACTTGACAAACGCTTTTTGTTGTATTATATTTCGATTCGTAAAAGAGGCAACAATCTTTTACCGAGCATGAAAATGTTCGTGGGGCCCAGAGATTCCAGACTCCCTCCTACATTCTCTCTCCTCTGGACTCTGGACCCCAAACCAAGTTTAGTAGAATGACCATTTCTTTTTCTCCTTTCCTTCCTTTCAGGTCATTCGAACACACCGCCGGAAACGGCGGTACTTTTTTT
>CAMYXE010000121.1 GCA_947303165.1 uncultured Pseudomonadota bacterium
TTTTCCAGGATTTTTCTTTTTCAACGCGACGCGTGTAACCAATTTGCGTCTTTCTTCTGTAGATAAATGTTTCAACATTTGTTTTCCTTTTTTTCAAATTCCCGTAACAGCGGAAATTATTTCGAGTTATCTTTGGTATAAGCACCGCCCAATTTACGGCCCCCAAAACGCTTCTGAACATAGCTCCAAAAGGCATCATGAACGCCCGCTATGAAAACAAGTGCATGCAATACTTTGGATTTAGAGAAAGCAATACCATATTTTGAAGCCATGCCCATATTCCTTTTATACCTATATTACTTCTTTTTACCTTCTTTGTGACGAACTTTTTCGCCCTTATAGAACAAACCTTTGGCCTTGTACGGGTCCATTTTGCGAATCTTGTGAATCTTGTCCGCAAACAAACCAACCGCACATTTGTCATTACCACTGATTGTAAATTCTGTTGGGGTTTCACCCATTGTTACGGTAATCCCATCTGGAATTTCCATAACAACGTCATGCGAGAAACCAACAACCAATGTGAACTTCTTGCCACTGACCGATGCTTTATAACCAACACCTTTCATATACATAGCCTTGGAGAAACCCTTGGTCACACCTTCGACCGCGTTACGAATATTGCGTGTCATTGTTCCCCACATAGCGCGAGAATCTTTATCTTCCGTATTTTTTGGTGTGACAACAACGTTTCCTTCTTCAATTTTTACATCGACCAACGCCGCATTTTTTGTATTCAACGGAACTGTCAATTCACCCTTTGGCCCTTTGACAACCAATTTATTTTCGGCGATAGATGCTACCACACCATCACTCAACTTAACTGGATATTTTCCTGCCCTAGACATAATTACATCCTTATTTCTATTAGATAACCTTGCACAATACTTCACCACCAACGTTCATCAAACGTGCCTTGTGATCCGTCATAACACCATGCGGTGTGGAAACGATTGCTATACCAAGTCCGTTTAATACACGTGGCATTTTGGCCGAACCCGAATAAACGCGACGGCCCGGTTTTGACACAACAGATATTTCTTGTATTGCGCCATTTCCGCCAACATATTTCAATGTGACGACCAGGTTACTGCGATGTTCGTCAATTTCTTCCTTACGAAAATCTTCGATAAAGCCTTCTTCTTTTAACACAGTCAGAACCGCTGCACGCAGTTTGCTGTATGGCAAAGTAATTGTTTCTTTACCCGCGTTTTGACCGTTACGAATGCGGGCAACCATATCCCCAATCGGGTGTGATAATGACATCTTTTACTCCTCTTACTGATGCGGAAAATTCCGCGCCAATTTTCACCGACTGCATTGTCCACAATCGGTACTTCTTTTTACTTAATTACCAACTAGACTTACGTACACCTGGTAATTTACCTTCGGATGCCTGGGTTCTAACCTGTTGGCGGCACAACCCAAACACACGTGAATATCCACGCGCGCGCCCAGTGATAGAACAACGATTACGCAAACGTGTCGGATTCGCATTACGTGGCAATTTTGCAAGTTTCAACATTGCTTCTTTGCGTTCTTCCGGTGTTGCGTTCACAGACATTTTTTCTTTGATCGCGGCACGCTTTGCGGCATACTTTGCAACCATTTTCTTACGTCTTGCTTGTTTGTTTATCAACGCTAACTTGGCCATCTTTTTATTCCTTTAATTATTTCAATACCAACGGCAGGCCGATTTTAGTCAGCAATGCACGCGCTTCGTCATCTGTCTTGGCGGTTGTGGCAATTACAATGTCCATACCGCGGATAGAATCAATTTTATCAATAGAAATTTCTGGGAATATCAAATGTTCTTTGATACCAAAGGCATAATTTCCACGACCGTCAAATTTAGATTTGGACAAACCACGGAAGTCCTTCACACGTGGCAAAGCAACCGTAATCAATTTATCCAAGAAATCATACATTCTTTTGCCACGCAACGTCACCTTGGTACCAATCGCTTGACCTTCACGCAACCGGTACGTAGCGATAGATTTCTTTGCATGTGTGATAATAGGTTTCTGTGCGGCAATCGCCGTCAAATCAGTCACAGCCGCATCCAATTTCTTTTTATCGGCAACAGCTTCACCAACACCCATATTTAAAACAATCTTTGACAGTTTTGGAACCGCCAACGCATTCTTGTATCCGAATTCTTTAACCAATTCGGGCACAATTTCTTTTTCATAAATTTCACGCAATCTGCTTTGCATTTTCTTATCCTTTTATTTCCCGTAACAGCGGGATAGTTCCTTATAATTCAGTTCCAGATTTTTTGGCAACGCGAACCTTTTTACCCTTTTCCAATTTATATCCTACACGCGTTGGTTTTTTAGTCTTTGGATCAACCAATGCGACGTTTGAAACATGAATTGGAGCCTCACGATCAACAATATGACCAGGCTGTTCACGTGTTGGTTTAACATGCCATTTGTGACGATTTACACCGGCAACAACAACCCTGGATTCTGTTGGACGCGCCTCAAGCACTTTACCTTTGACGCCTTTGTATTTTCCCGAAATAACTACGACTTCATCGCCTTTTTTAATTTTCATTTTACACGCCTTTTGTTATAATACTTCCGGTGCCAAAGACACAATCTTTTGAACGTCATATTTGCGACGAACTTCACGCGCAATCGGTCCAAAAATACGTGTGCCAATCGGTTCAAAATTGTTCTTGTTAATAAGAACAACCGCGTTGTCATCGAATCGAATTATAGAACCATCCGCACGTTTAATTGGGAACTTTGTACGAACGATAATCGCACGTT
>CAMYXE010000122.1 GCA_947303165.1 uncultured Pseudomonadota bacterium
GTTTCATTATATCATCCCCCCATTAACAGAAATAACCTGGCGTGTGATATATGACGCATCTTCGGACAGCAGGTATGCAACAAGGCTTGCTACTTCGTTTGGTTTTCCATAACGTCGCATTGGAATTGCGTCTTGAACAATCTCTTTGGGTAAATCTGAGGTCATATCTGTTTCAATTACACCAGGCGCAACCGCATTTACGGTTATATTACGACGTGCTAATTCAGTGGCCAAAGATTTTACGACCCCGATGATACCGGCCTTGGATGCGGCATAGTTTGCCTGACCCCGATTGCCGATTATTCCAGATATTGAAGATATCGCAATTATGCGCCCTGGGGTGCGTGCAGATATCATCGGCATAATACATGGCTGAAGCGTATTATACAGACCGTCAAGATTTGTATGAATAACGCTGTCCCACATTTCACCATCCATTGCTGGGAATGGCGCATCTGCATTTATGCCCGCATTACAAATAATCCCATAATATACACCATTTTCGTTTATGTCGGATGTTATTGCATCGTGTGTTTCTTGGCGGTTTGATACATCAAAAGAAATAAGTTTTCCACCCCCACCTGTGGCGCGGACCATATCAAGTGTTTCTTGGGCCTTGTCGGCATTCTTATTATAGTGTAAAACCAAATTATATCCCAATGGTGCCAAATAAAGCGCGATTGCACGTCCTATGCCACGACTGGCCCCTGTAATAAGAACTCTTTTACTCATGTCTTTCATCCATAAATTGTTGAATGTCGTCTGGACGAAATACATTTATTGCGCCCGTTGCGACAAGATTGTTTTCTTGATTGTATATTTGACATTCAAAATTTGCAATGTTTTTGTCACAAAATACGGATTCGACATGCACAAAATAACTTTTGCCAACAAGGTAGGTCGGTATGTTAACCGATATTTTTCGTGACCCCAGAACAAAACCCACCGCAGGTTTGTTATCTGGGGTCTTCTCAAGATCAGCGGCACCAATAAAACAACCAATGGATTGAGCCATAAACTCTAAGGATATACTTGATGGGACACCCCCAAGATTTGCGTCATACATCAAATCTTGTGGTGTTATATCAATACGGGTAATCATGGTCTGTTTTTCAAAATCTACAGATTCAATCGCCGTAATGAACTGCATCGGTGATCGGTGTGGTAAAAGGTCAGAAATATTATACTCTTTCATATTATTTTCCAATTATTATTGTTGAGTTACTGCCCCCAAAAGCAAATGCATTGCACAAAATTGTTTTGATTGGTTTATTATCTTGAGTAGTTGCCAATTTGATAGGTGCACAATCACGGGCAAATTTTCCATCGTAAACATGCGGTATTATAAAGTCATTATTTAACATTAACCACGATAGTGCCACAGAACATGCGCCCGCAGCCCCCAAACAGTGCCCTGTTAGAGGTTTTGTTGATGCGCATAATGGCGTGCTGCCGAAAATAGTGTAAACCGCTTTGGATTCCATAGCGTCATTTGCAATTGTGCCAGTGCCGTGTAGATTGATATAGTCTATATCAGTGATGGTAATATTTGCATCAGCAATGGCGTTTCTCATTGATTGTATCGCGCCAAATCCGTCTGGATCAGGGGCGGTTGGATGATAAGCATCAGATGTTTCGCCAAATCCCATTACCTTTATCCCACTTTGGCCACGTTCCATTATAAACAGTGCCGCACATTCGCCAAGGTTTATTCCGTCGCGATTATCTGACATCGGATTCGTAAGTTTATGTGATAGGGCCTCTAATGCATTAAAGCCATTTAGTGCAAAATCACATCTTGCGTCAATACCACCACATAAAACCGCATCACATACATTATTGCGTATAAGGTCACGCGCAGTATCAAATGCCTTGATACTGGAAGAGCAAGCCGTTGAAATTGTAAAGGTCGGTCCGTCAAATCCAACTAACGATTTTAGGTATTCTGCAGGTGACCCAAGTTCTAGCATTTTGATGCTAAATTCTTGTGGCATATTTCCATTTTGTAATTTCTGTGATAGGTGTTGTTGTGCGTCGTGAACGGCGGTATTACTCGCACCAATAACGATACCCAGGCGTTTTGTATCGTATGTTTTATGTAGTTTGGCTAAGGCAGGTGCTATTTGTCCTGTGGCCGCAATCAGTAAATCACAAAAACGCATATCGTGTTTGGTTTCTATTTTAGTCATACCGAATGGGATATTATCGCCATCAATAATGACATTATGGTTGCGCATACCATCCGTATCGCCATTTTTTGCGTTGATTATAATTTCTTGCAAATTTGTCCCCAGGGCACACACAAAACCAAGATCAGTTAATACAACATCCATGTTAAAACCTGCTTGCAAACGGTATTAAATCCTATTATACTTGCGTTAAGTATTGTATAAACAATCTTTTTTTGCAAGTATGAATAAAATATTTGGTATTGATAAGTTTATTATATGGCGTGAATCTGACGCTGAAAAGTTGCCGGATGTTTCTTTCGTGCCCCCAATGGTACGTCGCAGAATGACGGATTTACAGAAGATTGCGGTTGGTTTGGCGTCACAGGTTGTGCCAGATAATACAGGTTATCAGGTTGTTTTTGCGTCCAGATATGGTGAATGGCGGCAAACTATCAAACTTATTGAACAATTTCATGAAAGTGGCGAAATGTCACCTGCGGGTTTTAGCAATTCTGTGCATAATGCGGCGGCTGGCGCGTTTTCCGTATTATCAAAAAATAAAAATTCTTATACGTCGATCGCAGCGGGTAATC
>CAMYXE010000123.1 GCA_947303165.1 uncultured Pseudomonadota bacterium
TATGTATTGAGCACCATAACTATTCAAATTATACAAAAAATTTGCCACAAAACATTCACAAAATAGTTGACTATCTATATCATCGGTGTCTGGTTGAGCCATATTTGCTTTCACACAAGTATCATATATATATTTCACGCTTTGTTTTAATTTAGCTTCCGATGTTATTTCACTTATATCAAAGTGAATTCTAGAATTTTTGTATAAAACATTTTCCTTTTGCTGTTGATTTATAAAGTTATCAACTTTGTTGTTATTAACATTTTTTTTGATAATGGTGTTTCTGTGTATTTGTTCTTGAGCATAATTATTA
Source organism: uncultured Pseudomonadota bacterium (assembly GCA_947303165.1). Taxonomy (GTDB): domain Bacteria; phylum Pseudomonadota; class Alphaproteobacteria; order Rs-D84; family Rs-D84; genus Enterousia. The sequence continues at coordinate 314 of CAMYXE010000123.1, forward strand.
TGTTTAACAGAAACCCGTTGAACAGGACTGTTTTGTGAAGTTATGATTCCTACTAACAATAAACACAATATTCCTATTCCAATAAAAACAAAAACAGGTTGATTTTTGTTTTGCTTTTTTATGTTGGTTCTTTCTATATTGACTGAATATCTAGATTTTTTTTTATTTTTTGTAAATAAATCCTCTACCCAAGCAAATAACAACGCAAACAACCCGAACAACAACGGTAAAACATAAAAAATAATCGTGCTAGCTATGGGAATATAAATAAATATCCAAAGTAATACGTTTTTCATATTATCCGCTCCTTGATACTAGGTATTATATCATACAATTCACAACTGTTCAAAACATCGGGTAATTTTTTATAGTTACTCATTATAAACACCCCATAAGTATTGAAATCTTTGTGTATATTCTTTGTTTGGTTGTTCGAAAAACACACAATTTTCACTATTATATCGGCTTGCGCTGGTTGTCCAATTATATGACCCAGACACCACTATATCATCATCAAACACTGCAAACTTATTATGTTCGATTTTATGCTTTTTGTTGGTTAATATCGGAATACCCGCTTTTTTAAGGTCCGCAACCAACGATTTTTTACCTTTCGCTTGGGTTTTATCTGTAATAATCCGGATGTTTGCACCTTTTTTATACGCACTAATTATAGCATTTGTAATCTTTGGATTTGTAATCGAATAAACAGCAATGTCTATCTTGCCAGATTCATTTATTCTTTTTATGATGTTATTTTCACAATCTGGACTAGGCGTAAAAAAGACTTCAATATCATTATGTTGAATCTGTTTTTCTGCAACCAGTTTTGACCCAATCGATACACAGCCCGTTAAAAACAGAATCAATATGTTTAAGAAAAAAATCCCAACTGTTTTAACCATAAAAAAGACCACTGTTTTAAGGTGGTCGGGAGTTAGACAGTTTGCATAGAAACTTCGTTGCTTTTGGTAAAACCTTATCACAACGACATCCCGACCGACAGTCGGGATATAAACATCGTATGCTATGCCTGGGTGTCTAAACCCGTTCACGCTTGTTATATCACAAGATTCTTTTTCAGAACCTCGAACACATTATACATCATCGTGTATCCAATTTGCAAGTAAAGTTGAAAAAACACTTTGCTTTTGACCGAAAACACGGTAAATTATAAAAGTGCCAAGCAAAGTGTCAGGCAATTTAGTGTTTTTATGTCAAAAAAGACAGAAAAAGGGCTAAAAAGTGCGGGTTTTCGGCAATGTCTGTAATCCGTGCGCTCCAACCAAAAATTCAACCGGCATTTTTGCCGGTTTAATTTTTGTTCGCGCACGGATATCGGTGCGAGCCCACAGGGCACAGCATCAATACGCAGATTAACAATTAGCAATTGTGAAAAATACTTGAGGTATGTGGGCAAAATTAATTAAAAATAGTCCATACCCTCATCACCTTTTTTCCAGTATCTCCAGAACAAAACTCTTCTATTAAGTTCACGTATTGCCCGTTCAAAAATATTAATATGCTTTTCTATTTTTGTTTCTGCTCTTTCTTGTTTTTGGACAATCACATTAGGATTAACAATTTCTTGCGTTTTTTGGGATTCTATTTTTAAATCGGTAACACCTGGCACAAAATTCAAAGCAGACATATAATCCATACCTTTTTTTTGCAACTCAGCCAATGTTTTTCTATATTCTGTGTTAATCACACAATTTTTGTGTTCTTGTGTTGCTTGATCCATTAAGCCATATTGTATTTTATCACGTCTTTCTTTCAGAACATCTTGTCGTTTCACAACTATGTCTTGATACATTTGTTGGGTCATTTTCAGCATTGATTCTTCAACCCCAAGATCAAAAACGTATTTAGATAAATCTATATTAATATATTTACCTGTTTTTGTATCATAAACATTATAAGTAAACATTAATCTTCGCATATCATTATATACCGTACTATCCGATTCATACACCAGGTGTTTTAACGGTAATTGATTTAATTTTATTGATAAATTCTCAATAAACTGTGGTCTGTATTCAACCAAAAAATTTTTATACCAATCGATACAAACTTCACGAACAATATCGGGTATATCAGATAATAATCTTTTACGTTCTTCAATACTTTTATCATGTAACAACTGCTGTAATAAGTATGAAGATTCAAATACTGATAAATCATTTTTATTTTTAGATGTATTATATGCGTTTATTGCCTCGATTGCCTCAGCGATTTTTGCAGACAATTCGTCATCTTGTTCCTGTTTAAAAATATCAGCACCAGACAACTTACAATCCGGGTTATCAAACAAGTAATCAAATAAAATTAATGAATTTTCAGTCGCATTTTCTAAAGCATTATTAGCTTC
>CAMYXE010000124.1 GCA_947303165.1 uncultured Pseudomonadota bacterium
ATGTTCGTATTATCTTGGAAGATTTGCGTGGTGGTGACAAAAAAGAACGCGAGTTTCATTCAACTGATGGTTTGGCTGGGTTTGCAACATATTTGGATAAATCTAAGGAGTTGCTGAACAGTGATCCTATTCAGATGATTAAGCAGATAGATGATACATATATTGAAATTGTTTTACAGTGGACAACCGCATATACAGAAACATCACTTTGTTTCACAAATAATATTCCAAATCGCGATGGTGGAACGCACTTGGCGGGTTTTCGTGCGGGATTAACACGTGCAATTAACAAATATATTGCAGAACAGAATACCAAGAAAGACATCGCGCTTTCGGGTGAAGATTTCCGCGAAGGTCTTACTAGTATCATAAGCGTTAAGATTCCGGATCCCAAGTTTGGTTCCCAAACCAAAGACAAATTGGTATCCAGTGAAGTGCGCCCGATTGTTGAAAATACTACCTCTGAATTATTGTATCAATATTTGGAAGAAAATCCGACAACGGCAAAACTTATTATTGATAAGATTTTAGAGGCTGCAACGGCGCGTGAGGCTGCACGCAAGGCTCGTGAATTATCACGTAAAAAGACAGGGCCAGAACTTGGCGGGCTGCCGGGAAAATTGGCGGGGTGCAGTGAACGTGATCCGGCAAAATGTGAATTGTTTATAGTCGAGGGGGATTCGGCTGGTGGTACCGCAAAACAGGGGCGTGACCGTAAAACTCAGGCTATTTTGCCTTTGCGTGGAAAGATTTTGAATGTTGAACGTGTGCGGTTTGACCGGATGTTGTCTTCGGATACAATTGGTGCGTTGATTACGACAATGGGTGCCGGAATAGGTAAAGATGATTTCGATATTGAAAAAATGCGATATCATAAAATTATCATTATGACCGATGCTGATGTCGATGGACAACACATTCAAACATTGTTGATGACGTTCTTTTATCGTCACATGCCGGCGGCGATTGAGCGTGGGTATATTTATGTTGCAAAACCCCCGCTATACGGCGTGACGCGTGGTAAACAGCAAATTTATTTGCAAAATCAACGTGAAATGGACGATTATTTGATGGATCAATTGGCAACGGATGGTATTGTTGAAATTGCATCAGGTACTCGGATTTCTGGCGCAGATTTGAAACGTCTTTTGGATTTGGTGTTGGATATGCGTAATGTTTTACAACCGTTGAATCATATTATGCCACTTCGTTTTGTAGAGGCATTGGCATTGAATCGTGTCTTTGATAATGAATCTGCTGAAAATTGTGATGCGGCGGCCAAAATGTTAGATGCCCAAGAATTAGAATTTGAACGTGGATGGCAAGTGAAAGCAAATGATGCAGGTATCACAATAACAAGGACTTTGCGTAGTGTGACCGAAAGTTATCTGTTATCACGTGAAAAATTAAATTCACCGGAATTATCTGCATGGCGTCGTATGAATGGGCGTGATGAATTAATGGATACGTTTTCGAAACCTACGATGTTAACTGTAAAAACAAAATCGCAAAAAATTTGGGGTGCGTTTAATTTGCTGAATACCGCATTTGAATATGCCAAGAATGGTTTAAAGATTCAAAGGTATAAAGGTCTTGGTGAAATGAACGCGGAACAATTGTGGGAAACCACAATGGATCCAAATCATCGCAGTTTGTTCCAGGTGACTGTAAATGATGCGTCCCAGGCAGATGCTGTTGTATCCATGTTGATGGGTGATGTTGTTGAACCACGTCGTGACTTTATTGTCGAAAATGCATTGGATGCGAATCTGGATGTGTAAAAAGGATTTTAATTGTGGCCATTATAAATGATGGGGTGCTTAATAAAAAGGTTCAACGTGTGATTGATGATCAAAAACGCGCGGCCTTAAAACAGGCGCTTGAACGTGGTCAGCGTGAAATTGAACGTAGGGCGCGTGCGTCTGCGTATGTTCGTGCGGATGGTCGGATAATTGTACGCGCGGGTGAAAACAGTGTTGTTGATAATCGACAATTACCACGTATGCCACAAGGAAGCTGTATTATTATACCTGATGAAATTTATCAGTCATTAAGGGTGGTCGCAGATGTGACAAATGAAAAAACGATGGAGGTTCCTTTTTATTTAACTGGGTATAACAGTGGCCAAACGGTTTATATTGATGGTTTTAATGCCGACACAAGTGCGAATCAAAATAATGTTTCTGCGACGTTTTCGGAACAATTAACACAAGAGATGTTCGATTTTGCGAAAGCGGCCAAACCCGGTGAAAACAAGGCGTTGGTGCACGGGCATACACATCCGCGTATTGGACATGCCGAAAGGGGATATTTGAATTATTCTATTGGTGATATAGATGCATACATTAAAATGCATTATGATTTTCCGGAAATAAATGGTAAAATAAATGTGCTGGGGTGTCTGTTGACTGGTGGAAATTTTAATTTCGTCTTTTTTGATGGGAATGATATGTATAGGTTTGACGATGTTTTTGTGAAAAATAGCCAAGGCGAATTAAAAAAATTGCCAGCATTTGGCCCAGATATTATAGCTTTGAAATACGCACAGCATAGAGGGTTGCAAAATAGTTGATAATTTGAACTGGAGTTGAGTAATGAACGAAGATAATTTGTTATTGGTTGTGTTAGATGAGTATAGAAATCTGCTAGAGCAAGCTCGTCGGGCTCGTGATG
>CAMYXE010000125.1 GCA_947303165.1 uncultured Pseudomonadota bacterium
CCTATATGGGGCACCCAATACGTGCGATGGAACGCCCGGGATTGTGGAACGGTGCAATGGCGCGGTGGAATACGATTTTTGTCGAAGTTCCTGGCACAACATTTACACCGGTCAAGACGATTGCCGATTTGTTAACACCGGCACATAACGATTAAATAAACAAAACATAAAAGATTACTTGACTTTTTAGGTTTTTTATTATAAATTATGCCGCAGTGATTAAAGGATTTAAAATGCCACGTGTATGTAAAGTAACAGGTAAAAAAACAGAAGTCGGTATGAATGTTTCCCATTCGGAACGCCATACAAAGCGTACATTCTTGCCGAATCTGCATGTATTAAAGTTTCACAGTGATATTTTAGGTCGCGATTTTTCATTGCGCCTTTCCGCCGCGGGTCTGCGCACATTGACCAAACATGGCGGTTTGGATGCCTATGTTATGGCAAAGCCAATATCACGTTTGACCCCAGAAATGGCGGAAATTAAACGCGCAATTGTGAAAAAGCAAGGCGCCGCCGCAAAACCGGCGAAAAAGCCAGTTCGCAAACCGAATCGCAGCGCGCGTTTGGTGAAAAAGGTCGAAGCAAAGAAATCTAAATAATTCTTTGCGAATGGCCCTGTGGTGGAATTGGTAGACGCGCTTGACTCAAAATCAAGTTCCGCAAGGAGTGTCGGTTCAAGTCCGACCAGGGCCACCAGAAGTAAACAACACCCCATTTCGGGGTGTTTTTGTTTGTTTGATATAACCACTACTTGCTTTTTATGCCTAATAGTGTTATGCTTGTGTCATTGCAAGAAGGAATTTATGGGAACAAAAGCAAAAAAAACATTAAAAAAACTGCTGGGATATTCTGGAATTATTTTCTTTTTCTTGGCGGTTGGTATGCTCTGGTGGCAATTAAGGAATTATTCGCTATATGATATTGCCAGGGCGTTATTAGATATTCCATTTATAAATTTGGTCGCGGCGTCTGTTGCGTGCCTTGCAGGTTATGTTGCGTTGGCGTTGTATGATTGTTTGGCCTTAAATTATGTTTGTGCGGGTGGGCGCGTATCCTGGTGGAAATGGATGCTGGCCGGGATGTTGGGTTTTGCAATAAGCAATAATGCCGGACATGCAGTGGTAAGCGGTGGCGCGATACGTTATCGGCTTTATACGCGTTGGCGTATTCGTGGCGGGGACATTGTAAAAATCGTCACAATTAATGGTTTTACATATTTCCTTGGTGCAACGGCAATTGCTGTTGTGGGTTATTTCCTTATACCAGCGGATATTATATCCGAATCAGTTGGTGTATCGGTTGGGTTAAATACGTTATTTATATTCTGTTTGGCGGCATTATTGGCATATTTTGCAATCACTGTATTTTTTCGTAATAAAAGTGTAAAAATAGGTCAATTAAAGTTTGATATTCCATCCACCAAAATGGCGTTTTTACAAACATTATTGGGTATGACAGACAGTGTTTTGGCTGGTTTGGTGCTGTATTTTTGTATGATACCTTTTGTGCATATTCCATTTGGAACCTATATTGGCCTGTTCGTTGTTGCGCAAACGACGGGTGTGTTTAGCCAGGTACCTGGTGGAATAGGGGTATTTGAAAGCGTGTTTTTGTTGGCTTTGCCAGATGGCACTGACAAGGCAAGTATTTTTGGCGCGTTATTGGCGTATCGTATAATCTATTATGTCTTGCCACTTATTGGCGTGGGTGGTTTATTCTTTATTTATGAACGTTGGCTGCGTGCCCGTATGAGGCGGTGGATAGAAGAAGCCAAACAAAAAATTCCGCGCCTCCCTGGGTTTTCAAAGGGGAAATAAAAATCAAATCTGAAAAATATTGGACGTGATGGTTTTGGCCTGCGCCGATATTATAAATTAGAACCGTGTTGATTGGTTGCCTTCGGATTCAAAAGATGCTCAACTCTTTGGTGCAATCGTTTTGCTTCCTCTGTTTTGGTGGCAGCCTGTTGTTCGGGTGTCATTTCTTCGTACCTTTTCTTTTCGCGGTACTTGAATAGGGCGCCTGCATAAAAACGTCCTGGGAAAACCAAGTCTTGAACTGGATATTTTTCACCGTTTACTACAATCGCTTCTATATCTCTGCTACCCCAGACTTCGCAATCAGGTGATGATGTTATGAAACAAACATGTTTGTTTTGTGATATGCAATCTTGCGCAACGATACCAATTTGTAAATCGTTTTCTGGGTCTTTATTTTCGTGTACTAGGTCCTTGATCGCATAAACATCAGCGTATGGTAGCAATTTAATCCCGCGCTTTATATCTCTATCCCAAATTTGTTTAACCCAGGCCAGCAAGTCCTCTGGTTGAGCGTATAGGGAAAATTCATGAGCATCATTATCGGTTACAATGATCTGTTCGCTTCTCACAAAACTGCAAAACAACGATATAGCATAAGCCCGCATGGATGATGGAGTATGAACAATCAGATCGCCCCAAAAATGATCAAACATCTCGGGCTTTTTGCCATCAGCGAAATAATGCCATTCCGTGACAGGATCGGTGAGTTTGTTTAGGCTGTACACTAATCTAGAGATCGGCATTTTGAATCCTTTATCGAATGCAAAGTGTACTACAAGTA
>CAMYXE010000126.1 GCA_947303165.1 uncultured Pseudomonadota bacterium
TCAATCCAAAGTCAGGGTGGAAAGTATATCTTGGTACAGTTGCCTGGTGTTGATAACCCAGAACACATAAAAGATTTGATCGGGCAAACCGCAAAAATGACGTTTCATTTGGTTAATGAAAGTGTGACATCTGAACAATTGGCGTCTGGAAATGCGCCGGCAGGAACAGAGTTTTTGCCGTATATGGAAAGTGAATGGAGTAAAGTTCCGGTATATTCACGTATTGAGGTTTCGGGCGAAAGTTTAAAGGATTCTCAGGCTGATTTTGACCAAAACAATATGCCAGTTGTCACCACTGTATTTGATGCGGTTGGTGCAAGACGTTTTGCAAAATTAACAACAGAACATGTTAATGAGCGATTCGCAATCGTTTTGGATGGCAAGGTTTTATCTGCGCCGACGATTCGTGAACCGATTCCAGGGGGACGTGGCCAGATTTCTGGTGGTTTTACTCTCCAGGGTGCAAAAGATTTGGCTGTGCTTTTGCGTAGTGGTGCGTTGCCTGCACCTTTACAGGTCATAGAAGAACGTACGGTTGGTGCCGGCTTGGGTGCAGATACGATTGCCCAAGGTAAAGTTGGCTCGGCCATTGGCGTTTTGTTCGTGTTGCTATTTATGTTAATTGTATATCGTGGTTTTGGTTTGATTGCGGACGTGGTTCTGTTGGTTAACCTTGCAATGATTATAGGTGTTTCTGCATTGATGGGGGCGACATTAACATTGCCGGGTATCGCGGGTATCGTGTTGACCCTTGGTATGGCGGTTGATGCGAACATATTGCCATTTGAGAGAATTCGCGATGCGATTCGCGAAGGTGCAACACCATTGCGCGCGGTTGATTCTGGATTTAGTCGTTCTATGAAGACGGTTTTGGACGGCGAACTTACTAATTTAATTTGTGCACGTATTTTGTTCCAATTTGGCGCAGGGCCGATTCGTGGATTTGCGGTCACGTTGTCGTTGGGTGTTATTACCACACTGTTTACGTGTATATGGCTATCGCGCGTGTTAATAGATTGGTATATGGGTGGCAAAAATAGAAAAATTGGTTATGTGAAAAAGTAAGGGGTTATAGAAATGAAATTACATTTTATGAAGTATCGTAAATTGTCATACTGGGTTTCCGGTTTGTTAATTTTATTGTCGATTTTGTCTCTTTCTATCAAAGGCTTGAATTACGGTATCGATTTTGCCGGTGGTATTTCTATGGAGGTGACGTCAAATAGTCCCGATTATACCGTAGATAAAATGCGTCACGATTTGGCGGCATTTAGTCCAGAGTTGCAGTCTGTGGATGGAAACGCGATATTGATTCGTGTTGGGTTGCCCAAGGGTGCAACTGATGCGCAGCAAAATGAACGTGTGCGTGAAATCAAGGATATCTTGGGAACTCGTGTAGAATATGCTCAGGTGCAAATCGTCGGACCAAAAATTGGGGGCGAATTAGTACGCGGTGGTATTTTGGCGGTATTGGTTTCATTCATCCTTATGGCGGTGTATATTTGGATTCGTTATCGCGGTGGTTATGCGGTTGGATCTTTTGTGTCATTGGTGTTTGACTTTGTGTTAATGTTCGGATTTTTTTCCATTGCGGGCTTAGAGTTTAATCAAACCGCAATTGCCGTTATATTGATGGGTGTCGGGTATTCTATTAATGATAAAGTTGTAAACTATGATCGTATTGATGAGAATATTAAAAAATATCACAAGATGCCAATGTCTGACCTAATTGATTTGTCGGTCAATGAAATGTTGTCGCGTACGTTGATGACAAGTATTACAACAATGTTGGCTTTATTGGGATTGTTTGTATTTGGTGGGTTGGCGTTGCGTGATTTTGCAATCGCTATGACATTCTCGATTATCATGGGAACACTTACCAGTATGTATGTGTCAAATGTAATCTTGTATCATTTTAATCTGCGTGAGACAGATTATTGATACATAGTGCCTGGTGCAATCGTAAAGCAAGGAGGGAACACGTGAAAAAAATAAAAAATGTGTTGTTGGGGTTTTGGCTTGGTGTATTTATGGCTGGTACGGTTTGTGCAGGTAATTTGTTTTTTGAAAATGAACCGATTCAGGGTGGCCTTAATGTTATAGAAATGTCGCGTGGATTTGCCAATATATATGAAAAGTTAGCGGATGTTAGTTGGGGTGGAAAAAGCATAAATGTTGCAATTGAGAGTTTGGAAAACTTGCACAAAAATGCCCATATTGCGGCGACTGATGAACGTGTGGTTTTAGTATGGGGTGATGATATTATTGCTAATTATCCAAATCCAAGTGCGCATGATTGGGAAGCTTTTGGTGAAATTACCACGGCATTGGTTGTTAAAATGCGTGAACGCGATAGAAGCCTTGCTATGATGAGTGAAAGCGAAATTTATCGTGCTGTTGTTGATGGGTTGATGCGCGGTATTGATGAAAATGGTCGTTATATTTATTCGCAAGATGCCGAGATTACCCAAGATGGGCGAATTCTTACCAGTGTTGGTTTGGAAGGAATGCGTGATGAAAGTGGAAATTTTAGTGTAATTGGCGTTTATATGATAGTTCGCGCGTGCATTATCAAAGGCGGCTATGACAGGCTGTTGCAA
>CAMYXE010000127.1 GCA_947303165.1 uncultured Pseudomonadota bacterium
AATATAACAATGTTTTCGCAACGATAGGAATTCATCCTGAACACATAGATTCTAATGCCGATGATTTTATTACTGATGAAATATTATCGCATCCATGCGTGTTGGGTGTTGGCGAAATTGGTTTGGATTATCACGAGATGGGCACTGACACCCGCGATGCGCAAATCAAATTATTTGAACAACAATTAGAAATGGCTTGCCAGCATACCCTGCCCGTTGCGATTCATACACGTGATGCCGAAGATGATACTGCGGCAATCCTTGCAGACTATTCTGATATTCGTGGTGTTATGCATTGTTTTACATCAAGTTATGATTTGGCAAAAAAAATGTTGGATCGTGGTTTTTTCTTTTCGGCAAGTGGTATTTTAACGTTCAAAAATGCAAACGAAATTCGTGAAACCTTTTCAAAAATCCCATTGGACAGATTGGTTGTTGAAACCGATAGTCCATATTGTGCCCCAGTGCCATATCGTGGTAAAATATGTGAACCGGCATTTGTTGTTGAAACCGCGAAAGTACTGGCGGAAATAAAAAACATACCATTTGAAAAATTGTCTGATATAATGGTAGAGAACGTAAAAAAACTCTATCCAAAGATAAAGATTTAAAATGCCACGACAGATGATAAAATTTGGTGCTGTTTCTGAAAACCGCAAAGCGCGGTTCAGTTATACTGTCGAAGATACGATAGAGGCAGGTATTTCTTTGACTGGTGCGGAAATAAAATCGATACGTTATGGGCTTGTGACAATTGTAGATGGTTTTGTTCAGAAACGTGGCGACGACTTATTTTTGGCGGGTATAGAGATTCAAAAACTGCCTACAGCGGCACGCTATATAAATTTTGATGAAAGACGTCCGCGTCAATTATTACTACACCGTGCACAGATTAATCGTATGATTGGGAAACTTACTGAAAAAGGCGCGACGATATTCCCATTAAAATTATATTTTAATAATCGTGGCAAATTAAAAGTTTTGTTGGGTATTGGGTATGGCAAAAATCGCGCAGACAAACGTGAAACCATTAAACGTCGCGAATGGGAAAAGTCTAAGGCAAGATTACTAAAAGGTTAATTTTCCGCGTATTTTATTAAGAAATCTATCTTGGGGAAAACACAATTTAATTGTGTTATTTTTTTATTACCACAAGGGAGGATTCTTATGAATGAATTTTTATTACATGAATGCGAGTGTGCTCGCATGCCACTTATTGGTGAAATGGCGCCAGAGTTTGGTGCAAACACAACAAATGGCTATATTCATTTTCCAAACGATTATCGTGGGAAATGGGTTATATTATTTTCTCATCCTGGCGATTTTACGCCAGTATGTACAACAGAATTTATCACATTTCAATCAATGATTGATGAATTTCACGCCTTGCATACAGAACTTATCGGCCTTTCTATTGATTCCAACGCATCACACCTTGCGTGGATTCAGGCGATAAAACATGACGTAAAATTCCAGGAATGGAAAGATACAAATATAACTTTTCCAATTATTGCGGATACAAGTGGCGCTATTGCACGTATGTATGGCATGATTCATGATGCAACAGGGAATACAGATACTGTTCGTGCAGTGTTTGTGATTGATCCACGTGGCATTGTGCGTTCGATATTGTATTATCCAAAATCCGTTGGACGCAATATTACAGAAATAAAACGATTGCTTGTTGCGTTACAAACATCTGATGCGTTCCATGTTGCGACCCCAGCGGAATGGATACCGGGCGATGATGTGATTGTGCCCGCCCCACAAACATCTGCTGAAATTCAAAAAGTTAAAAATGAACGCCGCGATTGGTTTTTAAATTTCAAGCATATTAGTCCAGAAATGATTTTGAATAAAATTACCAATCGTAAACTGATTACGGATGAAAAACCAAAAAAGAAAAAGAAATGAATAACGGGGCGATTTATATCGCCCTGTTTTTTAAAATTTCAATGGCCAATCACGAATATCGTCAGGCATATTTTCTGATTCAGGGCGCCATTGAAATTGTTCCATTATGACACGTTTGTCTTTATGAAACTTAACCCCCTCTTTTTTCAATGCTTTGTATTGTTGGGAACGAAACGGTTCGCCTATCATAGTGCCGTCTTTGAATACAACACGATGCCATGGCAAATGCCAGCTGTTTTTATTATTTGAAGCATAGCCCACAAACAGCGCCATGTTGGGCCGCCCAATAATCTTGGCAATTTGACCAAAAGTTGCCACATGGCCTGATGGGATCTTGGCTACTATATCATAAACTTGTTCATTAAAACTTTTCATAATGAGCATTGTATCATATACAGAGTTTTTAATCTAGTCCTTTAAAATTGACCTTGAAAAGAAAATCGGTTTGTGTATAATACGGGGGCAAATTCGGAGATGTGGCAGAGCTGGTTGAATGCGCACGACTCGAAATCGTGTATACAGGCAACTGTATCAAGGGTTCGAATCCCTTCATCTCCGCCAGAATAAAATTGCTTTTTTATAAGAATATTTAACAATCAAATGTTGTATACATATGCATCTTCGTATATTAGTGGTTTTGACAAATCCATTGA
>CAMYXE010000128.1 GCA_947303165.1 uncultured Pseudomonadota bacterium
GTACAACTTTTTGTTGATCAGGAACTTATAAAAATGTATAACTAAAGTGCTGCGTGTTTTGAAGTAATATGTCTGCAATAGAGCATGATTTATTTATGGAATGGATGGAGTGGTTACAACGTAACCATCCAAAACATGGTTTTATGTACCCGGTAAATTATGGTTTTATTCCAAATACTGTATCTGGGGACGGTGAAGAGTTGGATGCATATGTGTTGGGCCCAAAAGAATCATTGGATACTTTTACGGGGCGTTGCGTTGCGATAATTCACAGAACTGACGATGATGATGATAAATTAATAGTTGTTCCAAACGGCCAAAATCCATCAAATGGCGAAATCGAAGAACAAACCAAATTCCAAGAACAATGGTTTAAACACATAATTATCCGTGCGGAATTCTCAGACCAAACTTAGTAAACAAACAAAATGGTTTAAAGAGAAAAAAGTGTCTATCTTTGTTTTGTAAAAGGTGATTCTGTATAAATTAAACTGCCGGTTATATAATCAAATTTTGCTTTTATACCGATTGGAAGTGTTAGTTTATATTTGCTGTGCCCCGTTGGAAAACCGTAATACAATTTATCGGTCTTTAAGCAATCGGACGCATATCTTAGAAAGTTTATAATTTTATCTTTGTTTTGTAAGTCTAATTCTGGTGTTACTTTATCTGTTCTTTCTGTAAAAGACGAAAATACTATTCCCGATACGTTACCAAGTGAATATTTTGTATTTAATATTTCAAGTTTATATTTGATGTTGTCAAAAGAATCATCAAGAGCATCTATTACCAGTAATTTATCATTCAAACTTAGCGGGATTCCGGCGTTACCCATAGTGATAAGATTGTTCAATGATTGCGCATAGACAATTCCTTCGCGGGTGCTTGTATTATTTAAAGAAATATATGAAACATCCTGACGCGATTGTTTCAATTTATATGAATTTTTGTAAATATTGGGTAATTCCAAAGTCTGATTAGATGCCTGTTTGGGAAGACACGCCCTTTCATAATTGCTTAAACTTGTTTTTTCTACATTTGCCTGTGACAACATAGTCCAAAAAGCGGCAACGGTATACGATAATTCTCGACTAGTAGATTTATCATTAAGGAAATTTATATGTGGCCCGATAAAGGTTGGGCATTTTGCACGATCCGTTATTGCCAACAGCAAGGCGCCAATAAAACTATATCCACATATAATTTTGGGGTGTGTTGATATAAAATCGTAATCTATCAGATTCAAAATTTCATATATCTTGTCACCACCGCATATAGGAAATATTGCCTTTACATTATTATCCGCAAATGCTTCCATTAAGGTGTTCGCACGCACAGACGGTTTTTCTGCATTTGTATGGTTTATGCAATTTTTTACCCGATATCCCAATTTTTCCAAGTAGGAAATAGAGTATTCTTCCTGTTTTTTAAATCTGTCAGGCAAATTATTAGCTGGGCTTACCAGTGCGATTGTATCACCCTTTGATAAAGGTTCGGGTTTTACAGTCATAAGGCGTCGTTATCTCCGTTCAGCAATTGTATTAATGTTGTGATGGAACCATCATTCAATCCATAATTTTGATTTAAAGCAGATTGCTGAATTGTATTTTTAAGTTTTTGGTCAGATTTAATTTTTTGTGCCAAATCAATTAATGCACGTTTTGTTGTTGTCTTGTATTCACGCATTTTGGCGTACACGCAATTTCTAAAGAAAATAGCCAGGTCCTCACACTCCAATGATTTAAATTTGTCTTTATCTAATTCTAATGCCAACTGTTTTCGCATATCCAACATAACATTCAGGAAAACATTATTTGCCTCGTTAATATCACCAGAATCAATGATGGAAATAATTTTTGCTGTATCAATATCATCAAAAATTTTGGTTCCGAATGATATCGTCACATATTCTGCGTTTATAGGAGATTCTTTTAATATTTGATTTATCTCTGAATGTAATTTTGAAAAAAACAGGTCAACAATATCTGTGTTGTCCGCCACACCAATGGCGAAAATTTCTTCCCCTGATGGCAAAAAAGCAAATTCTTTTATATCACGGTGCGCTGTTATAAAATTATTACAATATGCACCGATAATATGATTGTAGATTTCAACAAGGTTTTCCGCAACTGCGCGCCCACATTGAGATACGAAAATACCCAAATTGTCCAAGTCACCTGTTATTCCAAACAGGATTTTATCATTGTTTTCGTTTTTTGTCCTTAAAACTTCTACAATTTTATTGCTCCAAAATCTATATGCCATAAATAAATACCCCTATGTTTTAAAATTTGTGGCGAGGCACCTCAAATCGCATGAAATGCTACCGCGTTTACGCAGAAAGTCAAGCGTTTTGACTGGTTATATAATGAACCTTAACAGAAAACAAACAAGAATTTACCGATTTGATGTTGCGGGTAAAACTGTTTAAAGAAAAATGGTTATAAATTTATTTGTTTTTGAATTTTGCAAAACAGTTGGTATCACGAATACTATTTTCATATACCAGCCATCTTTCTTGTTTTATCACACCTTCTAATTCATAACCCAATTTTCTCGCA